>NZ_CVTN01000084.1:77323-90207 GCF_900004915.1 Pseudomonas sp. 31 R 17 | reverse complement strand
GATTGTCTTATCCATTGCGCTGTACCTTAGCCATGAGTAGATACAGGTAGACTTACAGGCAGAGTGGGTCGTTCCAAATGACACGTCGGATCCAGATCTGCATGATTTGAGCTAGGCTTCAGCGTTACCCTGAAGGCCCCCGTGCTGGCGCCCACTCGGCAGATTTTCTATCGCGCAAACCACCTGCCTCGTCGCCTCCTCGATCGATCCCTCATTGCGGCATAAAACCCAACCGTGATCGGCAACCGCCCGCTCAAACGCATGGGTGCAGGCGGCATGTTCTTCCAGCGTGTGCAGCACCGTACTGTTCAGCCCACGCCGTCGTGCCGCCGCCCTCGCCCATGAGATGTGCGCGTCGGTGACAACCCCGACATGCAGGTCCGGCACCTGCACCTGACGGTCGAGGTTCAGCTGTAAAATCTGCGCAAACGGAATCAGCCGGCGAAAGGCCGCGTCGGACGGATACCAGCGGTCGATCAGGATGATGCTGTCAGAGGGCTGTTCAGGCAGCACGTGCCTGGAAATCCAGCCACGGCTGTCGGCAAACCGCTCACACACCGCCCACTCCAGTGCCGGGTCGGGATGTCGCACGAGCTGGTTGACCAGTCCCATGGTTTCGCCCCGGTAGGGATCGCTGTTTTTTTCGCACAGCCTGACGACCTTTTTATGATTGGCCCTCAGCGCTGCCGTCACCGCCTCCAGCAGCGTGGTCTTGCCGGTGCCCTTGGGCCCGTCCAGCGAAATGAACAGCGGGCGACTCATAGCTCCCTTGCCATCCTGTTGCCAAACGCCAAGCATAGCATCGCGACTGGCTTATCCCGCCAGCCCTTTCGGGCTTTCCGGCAACTCGGTCTCGAACCTCAACGCCCATGCCGCGATCAGGCGCTGCGGGGTCTGGCAGGTTTTGCGCTTGAGTACGAAGTTGCGGCACTTTTGCGCAAATTGTTGGCGGTCTTGCACCATGTCCAACTGCATCTGCGCCAACTCCCGTTCGCGACAGCGCTCAACCTGTTCGATCTCCATCGTGGCTTTACGGGTGCGTGCAAGCAGGTATCGCTCATCGGTCAGCGCGCTGCCGGCTTGTTGCGCGAGCCACAGGCCGAAGGCGTGTGGGCAACGGGGGCCGATGTCCTGGATCATTCCATAGTGCCGGGCCTGGAGGGCACTGATGGGCAGGCACTCTTCGGTGAGCCTGTGCGCGACTTCACTGCCGACGGCCCGTGGCAGGCTGTAGGTCCAGTATTCGGAACCGTACAGTCCCATGCTTTTGTAATGGGGGTTCAGCACCACGCCTTCGCGTGCCAATACGATATCGGCAGCCAGCGCAAGCATGACGCCGCCTGCGCCCGCACTGCCGGTCAGGCCGCTGATCACCAGTTGCCTGACGGTCAGAAGCGCCTGGCAGACATCGTCGATGGCTTGAATGTTGGCCCAGGCTTCCAGCCCCGGCACCTCGGCAGCCTGAATGACGTTAAGGTGAACCCCATTGGAAAAACTGCCGCGACCGCCCTTGATCAACAACACCTGGGTGTCTCGCCCCTTGGCCCATTCCAACGCAGCCACCAGCCGCTGGCATTGTTCAGTGCTCATGGCACCGTTGTAGAACTCAAACGTCAGTTCGCCGACGTGACCGAACTCCCGGTAGCGAATCGGTTGATAGGCCTGCGGATTGAACGCCTGGCGGGCGATGGCGCTATCGAGCACCGGAATACCAAGCAGGCCGTCGGCCAGGACATGCCGCGCCGGCCGCTTGAAAGTCTCTTCCCCTGGCTGGGCCTTGCGTTTGAGCGAGCCGATCCAGACGCTGTGATCCCCGGCAGCCACCAGCACGGCGTCGTCCTGTACCGCAAGGATTTCCCCCGGTGTCCCCTGGCGTGAATCCAGGTGCGCGTCGTACAAGTAATATTGCCCGCCCTGGAGGCTGGCCAACACACCGGGCTGGCCATCGGCGGCGTCGATGCTGCGTTTGATGAAGGCTGCACAATCGAACCAACTGAAGGTGCGGTCAGCCTGGGTCATGTTCGGCTGCAAACGCCCGACAACGTCGGCTCGCGTGTAGTCGAGCGGCACAGGCACGAAAGCCTTGGCGAACTTTTCCACCACGTCGCGGATGCACACCATCGCGGCGTCACTCACCGCACCGTTGTACAACTCGGATTTGCGCACATCGGCGGGCATGTCGAACTCACAGGTCGACCAGACCGGCCCGGCATCCATTTCCTCGACCGCCTGCAGCGCCGTGACACCCCAGCGGCCGACCTGCCGGGTGATGGCCCAGTCCAGCGCACTGGCGCCACGGTCGCCGACAATGCCCGGATGGATGATCACCACCGGGCGCTGCGGATTGCTCCACAGTTGCCGGGGCACACGGTCCTTCAGAAACGGGCAGATCACCAGGTCCGCGCCTGAGTCTTCAACCTGCCGACACACCGTGGCTTCATCCGTGAACACGACAACACTGGGGTCATGACCCGCCTGGCGCAAATCCAGCCAGGCCCGCTGGGTCAAACCGTTGAATGCCGATGATAATAAAAGGATCTTCACTGATCGCATGGCTGACTCGTCCTTGAGATGCGCGACCAGGGACGCGCGTTGAACCGTCCCTGGTCTTGAATGGAGGCCTGAGGTTACAGAGCGGGCCGGCAAGGACACCTGATCAGGATCAATGACGAGCCTCGCCGGTCACTATATTTTAGCTGACCTTGATAACAACCTTGCCGAATGGGCCGCGTGCCAAGTGCTCGTAGGCCTCACGCGCCTGTTCAAACGGGTAGACATGGTCGATCACCGGCCGGATGTGATGGGTGTCGAGAAACGCATTCATCCGATCAAATGACGCGCGAGGAGCAACTGCAATGCCACGAATGGTGGTTTGGCGGAAGATCAGTGGCATTAAGTTCAGGTTAGCCGTTTGTCCGGTCAGGAAGCCAATCTGGGCAATGCGGCCGCCCACTTTGGTTGCCTGGACGGAGTCGTTGATACCCTCGCCGCCGGCGACTTCCAGAAGCAGGTCTACGCCCTTGCCGTCGGTGAGTTTCAATACTTCAGCGGCCCAGTCAGGTGTTTTGCGGTAGTTGACGCCGGCGACCGCGCCCAGCTTGATGACTGCATCAAGGTTTTCATCACGGCTGGAGGTGACGATGACCTTGGCACCCAGCGCCATGGCGATTTGTGCGGCGAAGATGGACACGCCTCCTGTGCCTTGCACCAGCACGCTCTGGCCAGCTTCAATCTGGCCGAAGTCCACCAGCGAGTACCATGCGGTCAAGGCCGCGATGGGAAGGGTCGAGGCTTCTTCGTCACTCATGCCATCGGGGGCACGCACTGCACTGTCTTGATGGATGATCATGAATTCAGCCAGCCCACCCGGCAGTGGTGAGCCGAAGCAGTAGTCTGGTTCGTCGTGGGCAGGCATGCCGTCTATCCAGCGCGAGTACAGGTGCGAGTTGACACGGTCGCCTACTGCGAATCGGCTGACGCCCTCGCCCACTGCCACGACAGTGCCCGCTGCGTCGCTGACAGGTATCAGCGGCTTGGGAACCATGTGCGGCTCATAGATCCCGTCCACAATTGCCTTGTCGCGAAAATTGAGGGAGACAGCACCGACTTTGACCAGCAGCTCACCGGCCTTGGGGGTGGGCGTTTGGGTCTCGCCCTGTTTCAGATTTTCAAGACCAAAATCCTGCAGCAGCCAAGCTCTCATATTTTTACTCCAAGCAATGTGGGGCGTCCCGACAAATTCGGTGTGCCCAGGCTGGAGGCATTGTTTCTCTCCCGTGACGCTGGATAAACAGCCCTTGAAGCACAAGATTGTTATCAATCCAATTACAATCGAGTTCACTCACGTAACGGTTTAATCAAAGGCCTGACAATGAACATGATCGAGGCGATGGAAATTTACGTGGCCGTGGTTGAGCAAGGCAGCTATACCCGCGCCGCCGAGTCGCTGAGGCTTCACCGGCCCGCGCTTTCCAAAGCGATTCAGAATCTTGAACAGGAACTCAACGTCCAGCTTTTGCATCGCACGACGCGCAAGATCCACGTGACGCCTGAGGGGGAGGAGTTCTACGATCGATGCAAGCAACTGCTGGCCGATCTGTCTGATACCGTGGCGTGGTTCTCACCGGATCGACCTGCCCGGGGAAAGCTCAGGGTGGATGTTCCGGTGACCCTCGCCAAGGCATTTATCATCCCTTCCCTTCCACAGTTCCGGGCTCTCTACCCAGAAATCGAGTTGATTCTCGGGTCTTCGGATCACCAGGTTGACTTGATCGCGCAGGGCGTAGACTGCGCCGTTCGGCTAGGGGAACTTGACTCGTCGAGCCTGATTGCCAAACGAATCGGCACCGTGCCCATGGTCACCTGCGCCGCGCCCTCCTACCTCGAACAGTACGGTACCCCCACCACTTTTGAAGCGTTGTCCGATCACCTTGCGGTCAACTTCCTGATTGATCATCGCCAGCAAATCATGCCCTGGAGGTTTCAAATCGGCGGTGAAAGCCTGTCGGTGACGTTGAAAAGCGGCATCGTGGTCGATGACTCGCAAGCCTTCCTCTGCTGCGGCCTGGCGGGGTTGGGTATCGTGCAGGGCTTGCGTCCCTCGCTGCAGCCGCATATCGCGTCGGGCGAACTGATTGAAATTCTGCCGGATCTGCACACCGTTCCCAAACCTGTCTCGCTGCTTCTCACTGACCGCAAATACCGCTCGCCCAAAGTGCGCGCTTTCATGGAATGGCTCGTCGCTGTTTTTGCCGAGCAGGGGCTCAGTTAGCCAGGCCACTGCTCCCGCATTGCCGAACTCAGTCTATCGGACCGATGTTGATCGTGCGATCGGCGCCCGGACAGCCGTGCCCGAATGCCGAATGCCATTGCGAGTCGCGTGTGAAGGTGCAGCACCGCGCGGTCAGCGATAGCCAGCTTGATGAGGCTATCGAAGAAACCTTCCCGGCCAGCGCCCCTATATCCCCTTGATAACGCCTCGGTTCAAATGTGGGAGGGGCTTGCCCCCGATTGCAGTGTGTCAGCTTGCACATCGGTGCCTGACTGACTGCTATCGGAGCATAGGTAACTACACAACTTTCCAGACCGTAGCACCCAACCCCCCGGTGTCAGGGTAGTTGTCGTGTCCCCCGCTTTTTCAAAAGCATTCCGGGGGCGGCAAGAGTATGGTCATGCCTTTCTATTCAGAAGAACGTAAAGCTGCGCTGCTGAAAATGATGCTTCCGCCCCTGAGTCTCTCGGCGGCGGAGGTCGCCCGGCGCGAGGGTTGCAGCGATATGTCTCTCCATTATTGGCGCAAACAAGCTGCCGCCAGAGGAACGAAATTGTCCGATGCCAAGCAACCGGCCGAAAATTGGTCCGCCGAGTCCAAGCTGGCGATCATCATAGAAACAGGTTTGCTATCGGAACTGGAGATCGGTGAGTACTGCCGACGAAAAGGTATTTTTCCCGAGCAAATAACCGATTGGCGTAACGCTTTTATTGCCGGCAGCACGAAACAGTCAACCGCGAAAACTGCAACCTCCGGACAGTCACGGGATGATAAAAATCGTATCCGTGAACTTGAGCGTGAGCTGCGCCGCAAAGATGCAGCTCTGGCTGAAACAGCGGCCTTACTGGTACTACGAAAAAAGCTCAATGCCTACTGGGGGAGCGACGACGAGGCCAACTGACCTTGTTGCCAGAACGGTATTTACTCGTTGATTGGCTTAATGAAGCCATTCTGGCGGGCGCCCGCAGGGCGCCTGCTTGTCAGGAGGTAGGCATTTCACTGAGGACGCTGCAACGTTGGAGCTTGCCGCAAGAACTCTTGGCAGATGGACGCACGACGACGCTAAGGCCGATACCGAGTAACGCACTCAGTGAGCTTGAACGACAAGACATCGTGACCCTGTGCAACAGCAAAGCCTATGCGCACCTCCCGCCAAGCCAGATCGTGCCGCAATTGGCCGATGAAGGAAGATATGTAGCCTCGGAGTCGACTTTTTATCGTGTGCTGCATGCGGCAGGTCAGCAGCATCACCGGTCCAGAGCCAAGCGGCCGCATCGCCATGAGGCACCGACCACTTACGCAGCGACTTCAGCTAACCAGGTATGGTCGTGGGACATCACCTACCTGCCGTCCCCGGTTCGTGGGAAATTTTACTACCTCTATCTGATCGAAGACATCTACAGCCGAAAAGCCGTGGGCTGGGAAGTTTATGAAGCAGAGAGCGGGGAAAAGGCAGCAGCGTTGCTGCAACGAAGCGTGACTCAGGAGAAGTGTTGGCGCCAGCCGCTGGTGCTTCACTCGGACAACGGAGCACCGATGAAATCGGTGACGTTACTGACCAAGATGTATGACCTGGGCATCACGCCGTCTCGCGGTCGACCACGGGTTAGCAACGACAACCCGTACTCGGAATCACTGTTCAGGACGCTGAAATACTGCCCGCAGTGGCCACAGGCGGGGTTTACCAGCCTGGAAGATGCGCGTATCTGGGTGAGGGATTTTATGACCTGGTACAACACCGTGCACCGTCATAGCCGGATCCGTTTCGTAACACCGGCTCAACGTCATGAAGGAAAAGACCGAGAAATCTTGGCTCATCGAGATGCGACATACCGGCAGGCCAGAGAGAAAAGACCGGAACGATGGTCAGGAGAGACACGCAACTGGAACCCTATCGGGACGGTGTATCTGAACCCTGAAAGGGAGCTGACCGTGGTAATAAAAGTCGCGTAGCGCGACGGTGGACGCGACAACTACCTTGAAAAACGCCGCAACCGTAACCACGATGCGAAGCGAGTCGCTCTTGATCTTGATCTGCTTTTGATCTCAGGCGCCCCGTTAAACCACGCTGGCCGAACGCAGGCTTGAATCCGTGGGCAACCCGGCAGGACGCCGGGTTAGCCGCACTGGGCCATGGATGGCCCATTGCGGCGGCCCACGGATTCAAGCCTGCGTTCGGGCACACCGAGCCCAAGCGAGGTGCCGAGTGGTGGGGCAAGAGCGTTTTGCTTACTTTTGCGCTTTTCAAAAGTGAGCCGCTGTAAAAGCGGAACCATTAGCAGCCGTTACCGCAGAAACGGATATGTGCTCAGTCTGATCCAGCATCCTGGTCGGCCCAGAGGCCGCCATCGGGGGCAAGTCGAATCGTCGCACCGCCCCTCCCACAGGGTATCTCCACTGTCAGTTGGCTGTTGACAGCACGCGGCAAACCTCCACAACCTGCACCTCTGCCCGCCCTGCCCCTGAGGCCTACCTTGGATTATTTCGCCGCCCTGACCGCCTTCGTCGAAGCCGCCGAAGGCAACAACTTTTCCCGCGCAGCCGAACGCCTGGGCATCAAGGCCTCCACCGTTTCACGCTACGTGAAGGACCTTGAGCAGGACCTGGGCATCGCGCTGTTCAACCGCTCCACACGTACCCTGCACCTGACCGAAGGGGGCCAGACGTTCCTGATGCACGCCCGCAGGGTGCTCGATGAACTTGAACACGCCAAAGCGGCGACGTCGGCGCTGAACCAACAGCCGCGCGGGTTATTGAAGCTCAACCTGCCGCCGGCCTTTGCCCGTCACCATATCCTCCCGGCCTTGAACGACTTTCGCCTGCGCTACCCGCAGATCGGCGTCGAGCTGGTGCTGGATAACGCCCAGGTCAACCTGATTCACGCCGGCGTCGATCTGGCCATCCGCATTGGCGCGCTGGCCGATTCCACGCTGAAAGCGCGCAAACTCTGCGACGGCCACTACCGCCTGGTGGTCAGTCCGGCATTCGCCATGCAGCACCCGCCGCCCTCGACGCCGACCGATCTTGCCAGTGTGCCTGCGGTACTGGGCACAAGTGCCGTAAGCGATATCACCTTCGTCGCCGACAGCCGCGTAGCGTCGTTGGTGCATGGTGACTGCATCCGGATTAATGACCTGGACGCGCAATTGATCGCCGCGCGCCAGGGATTGGGGTTCGCGCTGTTGCCGGACTGGCTGGTGGCTCGCAGCCTCAAGGCCGGCGAGTTGGTGGTGTGGCTGCCGCAATGGCGCGTCCAGGGCGTCGAACAAGCGTTTGCCGTGTGGTTCGTCTACCCGCCCAAGCGCATCGTGTCGTCCAAGGTCCGCTGTTTTATCGACTTTATCGTCGAGCGCCTGGGCGAGACGCCGGACTGGCACTGACTCAGCTGAAGCGAATATCCAGGGCACGCAGGTAGGTTTGCAGCCCCGCGTCCTGGATCGGAATCAGGAACGCCTCGGTGTCGGACTCGTTGAAGTGCGCATGCCAATACCCTGGCGGCGTCACGAAGGCCAGGCCAGGCGCCCAGTCGACCCGCACCGGATTGCGAATCTGCCCGTCCGGCTCCAGCTCGGTGCCCACCAGGGAGTAGCAACCCGGCGGGCAGTCAATGATGAAATCCAGGGCAATCGACTGATGCCGGTGAGGCTTTTGCACCGACCCGGCCGGCAGGATTCCATACATCGCCCACAGCACGTGCGTCACGGTGCGGGTTTGGGGAAAGTTGCGGTTGCCCAGCAGGATACTGATGCGGCTGCGGTCCTGGGCACGCGGATCATCGGCGGCTTCGCGCAGCTTGGCGTTGGCCAGTGCCGCCGGGTACAAGGTAGGCGTGAAGCGATCGGCGCTGGCTGTCACGCCCAGGTAACGCAACAACGGTTCATCGTGCACATAGTAGAGACGCGCGTCCTGGCTGGCGCTGAACTGCGCCTCCTGCCGGCCGGGCAGCGCGATAAAGCAGCCCTTGGACCACTCAATCGTGGACTCGCCCTGAACCGCACGGCCCGCTCCGGCGATCACGTAGAACACCTGCGAAGTGGCATTGGGGTGCAAGGTGAGCGTATCGCCGCGATTAAGCCGCATGAAGTTCGCGCACAGCCCCGGACCGGTCGCCGGGCCTTCACAGCCCAATGCGTCGCTGAGGTCCAGCGGTACCACGCGCGAGGGGCCGCTGTCGTACAGCGCGGCGGGAAAGCTGTGGTAGGGAATGCGCGTGATGAGATTGGCACTGATGGGATTGGCCGCCTTGCTGTACTCGAAGTACTCGGCGTCCACTTGGTTGATGGCACTCAGGGCGGGATCGAATTCACGGTTCATCAGGCTTACCTCAGTCTTGGGCTGGTGTGCACGGCACTGTCGAGCACTGCGCCGGTGGATGAACTATAGGCATCGCGCGCCAGTGAATGAATCGCCAACGCCGCACAGCAGTTGTGCAAAACGGGGCAGTCAAACCACATCCAAACCACATCCCATGCCTTCAAACGTCATAAACCCCTGCCCGTCCCGTGGTAATCTCGCGCCACCACGAATAGACATTGATCGTCACTTGACGATGACCAAAGCCAGGAAAGAACATGCCCAAGATTTCTCACTCAGCGCTGCGCCGCAACTTCCGCGAACTGCTTGCCAAGCCAATCTGTGTCGAAACCGCCTCGGTTTTCGACCCCATGTCCGCGCGTATCGCGGCTGACCTGGGCTTTGAGGTCGGTATCCTCGGCGGCTCCGTCGCCTCCCTGCAGGTACTGGCGGCACCCGATTTCGCGTTGATTACCCTGAGTGAGTTCGTCGAGCAGGCCACCCGTATCGGCCGTGTCGCGCAGTTGCCGTTCATTGCCGACGCCGACCATGGCTACGGCAACGCCCTCAACGTGATGCGCACGGTTGAAGAACTGGAACGCGCCGGCGTTGCGGCGCTGACCATCGAAGATACCCTGCTGCCTGCGCAATTCGGGCGTAAATCCACGGATCTGATCTCCGTCGAGGAAGGCATCGGCAAGGTCAAGGCGGCCCTCGAAGCGCGTGTCGACCCTGAACTGTCGATCATTGCCCGCACCAACGCCGGCGTATTGCCCACCGAAGACGTGATCGCCCGCACCCGGGCCTATGAAAAGGCCGGTGCCGACGGGATCTGCATGGTCGGCGTCAAAGACTTCGACCATCTGGAAAAAATCGCCGAAAAGCTCACGGTACCGCTGATGCTGGTGACCTACGGCAACCCGCAGCTGCATGACAGCGAGCGCCTGGCCAGTCTGGGCGTGCGTATTGTGGTGGCCGGCCATGGCGCCTACTTTGCCGCGATCAAGGCCACTTACGACAGCCTGCGTGCGCAACGCCAACTCACCCACAGCACCTCCAACCTCAGTGCCACGGAGTTGACCCACACCTACACATTGCCGGAAAGCTACGTGGCGTGGGCTGAAGAGTTCATGGATGTGAAAGAGTAACCACCGCGCCGGTGCTGGTCCTGGCGATCAGCACCGGGGCGCGCTTTTAATGGATCAGCATCAACCCACCCAGCCCACTGCGGCCTTGGGAATAACCTCCGACTCGTCCAGCTTGGACGCAAACATGCTCACCGCCTGCACCGCATCGCTGGTGCTGGTGCGGATCTGCAAAATCACCGATCCGGCCTGATCGGCCAGGTTCACCCCGCGCTGCGCGCCTTCCTGGGTGGCGTTCATGCTGCTCACGGCATCCCGGGTTTCGGTCAGGATCATGCCGATCATCTCAGCGATTTCCGCAGTGGAGCGGCTGGTACGCCCCGCCAGTTGCCTGACCTCATCGGCCACCACCGCAAAGCCGCGTCCCTGATCACCGGCGCGTGCAGCCTCGATGGCCGCGTTAAGCGCCAACAGGTTGGTCTGGTCGGCAATCCCACGAATGGTGTTGACGATCGCGGTGATCTGCTCGGAGCGATCGCCCAACTGCCCTACCAGCCGCGCCGAGGCGCCGATATTATCGGCAATGCGGCGCATCTCGGTGGCAGTGTCCTGGATGACCTGAGTGCCGTGCTCGGCAAAGCGTTCGGTCTCCGATGAAATATGATAAGCCCGCGACGCTCCCCGCGAGTCCTCCTCGAACTTCTCCACGCGCTCGGTGATATCGCTGGCGAACTTGACGATCTTGATCAACTTGCCGTCGCCGTCGTAGACCGGGTTGTAACTGGCCTCCAGCCACACGACCCGGCCGTGTTTGCCGAGTCGTTTGAACTGACCGGTGAAAAACTCACCGTTGTTCAAACGTCGCCAGAAATCGGCGTATTCACTGCTGTTGATCAGGCTAGGCTCGCAAAACAGACGGTGGTGCTTGCCTTTGAGTTCCGCCAGCGAATAGCCCATCACCTGCTGGAAGTTGGTATTGGCGTCCAGTACCTGGCCGCTCAAATCGAACTCGATAACTGCCATCGCCCGGTCCAGTGCAACGAGTTTGCTGCGGGTGGCGGCTTCCTGCTCGACCTTGGCGGTGACATCCAGCGCGTACTTGACCACCTTCAGCACCTGCCCGCGCTCATCCAACAGCGGGTTATAGCTGGCCTCCAGCCAAATGGTCGCGCCGCTGCTATGCATGCGCTTGAAGGTGCCGGAGACAAACTTGCCGGCGCGCAGGTCGCTCCACAACTGAGCGTAGGCCGGGCTGCCGGTGAGGGCTGGAAAGCAAAAATCGCGATGGGTCTTGCCGGCCAATTGGTCGCGGCTGTAGCCCAGGGAATTCAGAAAGTTATCGTTGGCACGCAACACCTTGCCGTTGAGGTCGAACTCGACGACGGCCATGGAGCGTTCGAGCGCAGCAATCAGTCCTTTGTACTCATCGACTTCGACCGTCCTGGCCGCCAGTTCTTGTTTGAGTTTCGTGTTGAACATGATGTCGCCCTCAGCGTGCAGAGAATCAGTCTCTAACTCGCTATCGGCGCGGCTTTGAGCGACTTTACCCGGTACGGAATTTTCTTTTTTGACGTCAAAAAAACTGCTGGAGGCTACCGTGACCCGCAGGTCCTCAATGGTTAGACTGCGCGGCAACGTTTACGCCCTACACGAGAGGTTTTCATGGCAAACCACGATCTGCAGTTCACCCCTGATCCGGATGCAGGATCCATCTCATCCGACGTGATCGGTTTCAACGGCATCCTGGTGTCCACCCAGATCCCGACCCACGCGGACGGCAGCCTGGAACTGGGCGATATCACGGCGCAAAGCGAATGCACCCTGCAAGCCCTGAAAGTCGCCCTGGAAAAAGCCGGCAGCTCCATGGACCGGGTGATGCACCTGACCATCTACCTCACCGACATGGCTGACCGCGCCGCGTTCAACGACGTGTACAAACGCTTTTTCGCCAAGCCCTGGCCGGTACGAGCTGCGGTGGGCGTTGCCGAACTGGCGGTCAAAGGCATGCGGGTTGAAGTCACCGCGATGGCCGCCAAGGCCTGATACCTGGGGATGCTGTAGCAAATGTGAGAGGGGGCTTACCCCGAAGCGCCCAACCCTAACCACGATGCGAAGCGAGTCGCTCTTGATCTGGCTTTTGATCTCGATCTAAGGCGCCCCGTTAAACCACGCTGGCCGAACGCAGGCTTGAATCCGTGGGCAACCCGGCAGGACGCCGGGTTAGCCGCACTGGGCCAGGGATGGCCCATTGCGGCGGCCCACGGATTCAAGCCGGAGAGAGGGCACACCGAGCCTAAGCGAGGTGCCGAGTGGTGGGGCAAGAGCATTTTGCTTACTTTTGCGCTTTTCAAAAGTGAGCCGCTGTAAAAGCGGAACCCATTGCAGCCGTTACCGCAGCAACGGATATGTACTCGGTCCAATCCAACATCCTGGTCGGCCCTGAGGCCGCCATCGGGAGCAAGCCCCCTCCACATTTGGCCCGGGATCGACACAAAATCCTGATCGGCCCTCAGTTCCCCATCAGGTTCCCATTGGTGACATGCTGCCCTCACAGCCCTGTGGTAGATGCCGCTCAGGCATTTCACAGCTACAATGCGCGCCTCGACCGTGACAAGCCTGACTAAAAAAACTATGTCCTTGCCCAAGCATCACCTGGAATTGCTCAGCCCTGCCCGCGACGTTGCCATCGCGCGCGAGGCTATCTTGCATGGCGCCGACGCCATTTATATCGGCGG
>NZ_CVTN01000084.1:37159-77277 GCF_900004915.1 Pseudomonas sp. 31 R 17 | reverse complement strand
CCCGCCGTTACCATGCCCGCGTATTCACCACCCTCAACACTATCCTGCACGACAACGAGCTGGAGCCGGCCCGCAAGCTGATCCACCAACTCTATGACGCCGGTGTGGATGCGCTGATCGTGCAAGACCTGGGCGTGATGGAGCTGGATATTCCGCCCATCGAGCTGCACGCCAGCACCCAGACCGATATTCGCACCCTGGGCCGGGCAAAGTTTCTCGACCAGGCCGGTTTCTCGCAGTTGGTGCTGGCCCGCGAGCTGAACCTGCAAGAGATCCGCGCCATCGCCGATGAGACCGACGCCGCCATCGAGTTCTTCATCCATGGCGCCCTGTGCGTGGCGTTCTCCGGGCAGTGCAATATCTCCCACGCGCAGAACGGCCGCAGCGCCAACCGCGGCGACTGCTCCCAGGCGTGCCGCCTGCCGTACACCTTGAAAGACGATCAGGGCCGCGTCGTCGCCTTTGAAAAACACCTGCTGTCGATGAAGGACAACAACCAGAGCGCCAACCTGCGCGCGCTGGTCGAGGCCGGCGTGCGTTCGTTCAAGATCGAGGGCCGCTACAAGGACATGGGCTATGTGAAGAACATCACCGCCTACTACCGCCAGCGCCTGGACGAAATCCTCGAAGACCGCCCGGACCTGGCTCGCGCTTCCAGCGGGCGTACCGCGCACTTCTTCCTGCCCGATCCGGAAAAAACCTTCCACCGTGGCAGTACCGACTACTTTGTCAGCGACCGCAAGATCGATATCGGTGCCTTCGATACCCCAACCTTCACCGGCCTGCCGGTAGGTGTGGTGGAAAAGGCCGGCAAGCGCGACTTGCAAGTGGTCACCCACGAGCCGCTGTCCAACGGCGACGGTCTGAATGTGCTGGTCAAGCGTGAAGTGGTGGGGTTTCGCGCCAACATCGCAGAGCCCAAGGGCGAATTCGAGGAAGACGGCGAGAAGCGCTACCGCTACCGCGTCGAACCCAACGAAATGCCGGCCGGCCTGCATCAGTTGCGCCCGAACCACCCGCTCAACCGCAACCTGGACCATAACTGGCAACAGGCACTGCTCAAGACCTCGGCCGAGCGCCGTATCGGCCTGTCCTGGGTGGCGCGCCTGCGTGAAGCACAGTTGGACGTCACCGCCACCAGCGAAGAAGGCATCAGCGCCAGCGTCACCCTGCCCGGCCCGTTCGGCGTGGCTAACAAGCCGGAACAGGCCCTGGAGACCCTGCGCGACCTGTTGGGCCAGCTCGGCACCACCGAGTACCACGCCATCCGCATCGAGCTCGACGCGCCGCAGGCGTTCTTCATCCCCAACTCGCAACTCAAGGCGCTGCGCCGTGAAGTGATCGAGGCACTGACCGCCGCTCGCGTGGCCGCACACCCACGTGGCGGGCGCAAGGCCGAGACCTCGCCGCCGCCGGTGTACCCGGATGCGCACCTGTCGTTCCTGGCCAACGTCTACAACCAGAAGGCCCGCGACTTCTACCACCGTCACGGGGTGAAGCTGATCGATGCGGCCTTCGAAGCCCACGAAGAAACCGGCGAAGTGCCGGTGATGATCACCAAGCACTGCCTGCGGTTCTCGTTCAACCTGTGCCCCAAACAGGCCAAGGGTGTGACGGGCGTGAAAACCAAGGTGGCGCCGATGCAGTTGATCCATGGCGACGAGGTACTGACGCTGAAGTTCGACTGCAAACCGTGCGAGATGCACGTGGTCGGCAAGATCAAGGGGCACATCCTCGGATTGCCGCAGCCGGGCAGCGCCGTGGAGCATTTCAACCCGGAAAACATCATCTTTCAGGGCACGCACTGACCCTCTGTAGGAGCGAGCTTGCTCGCGAAGAACGTTAACGATAACGCAGCGCATCGGGTTAACACGCGGCGTCCTTACGTTCTTCGCGAGCAAGCTCGCTCCTACTGAGGTTACGGGGCCACCACCAGCCCCGCTGCAACCCCGCCGCCGCCAGCAGAATCGCCGCCACACCCAGCCATTGCAGCCACCCAAGGCGATGCCCGAACGCGATCCAGTCGACGAAAATCGCCGCAATCGGGTAGATGAACGACAACGCGCCGGTCATTGCGGTCGGCAGCTTCTGTATCGCCCCGTATAACAACACATACATCAACCCCGTATGCACCAGACCCAGGGTCGCCAGCGCCGCCCAGGCATCGGTCGACGCGGGCAAACTGTCCCAGGGCACCAGCGGCGCCAGCAGCACGGCACCGGTGGTCACCTGGATCAACGCCATCAAATGCGGCGGCACCGCCTTGAGCCACTTGATGATCAGCGCGGCGACCGCGTACAAAAAAGCCGCGCCCAGGGCCAGTGCGACGCCTGCCAGATAGTCGCCGCCGCCTGGCTGCGCACCATGGGCCGTGACAATAGCCAACATGCCCAGAAACGCCACGCTCAGCCAGGTGATTTTGCGCAGGGTGATCGGCTCACCGAGAAACACCGCCGCCAGCATCACCAAGATGAACGGTTGCACGTTGTACACCGCCGTACTGATAGCGATGGAAGCGCGCGAGTAGGATTCGAACAGCAGCAACCAGTTGCCCACAATGGCCACGCCACTGAGCACGGCCAGCCCGAACCTGGCCCAACTGAGCAGGTCCAGCCTCAGGTAACCGAGCCAGGCGCACACCAGCAACAACGCCAGCGCACCGATAACGCAGCGCCAGAACACCACCTCGATCACCGATACGCCGGACACCAGCACAAACCAGCCGATGGTGCCGGAAATCAGCATGGCGGCGATCATTTCCCACATTCCGCGACGGACAACGGTATCCATAATTGACGCTCCTCAAGTGAGGCTCAATTATGGCAATCTGGCACATAGCCGCTCCAGCGACTAAAAAAGGCCGAAGCCTTGAATCACCTTCATTTATTAGGCAAAACTCATGATTGATACCATCGACCAGCAACTGATCGCCGCTTTGATGGATGACTCACGCCTGTCCCTCAAGGCCCTGGCCGGCATCACCGGGCTGTCTTCGCCGAGTGTCGGCGAACGCTTGCGCCGCCTGGAGGAACGCGGCGTGCTGACCCACTACACCGTCGACATCGACCCCAAACACTTCGGTTACCTGCTGCAAGCCATCGTGCGCATCCGTCCCCTGCCCGGCAAGTTGCAGGAAGTGGAACGCCAGATCCAGGCGATTCCCGAATTCACTGAATGCGACAAAGTCACCGGCGAAGACTGCTTCATCGCCCGCCTGCATGTGCGCACCATGGATCAGTTGGACAGCCTGTTGGACCGAATCAACGGGTACGCCGAAACCAACACCGCCATCGTCAAGAAAACCCCGGTGAAGCGGCGGTTGCCGCCGTTGACCAATCAATAAGTTCACATATTCAAACAATAAAAACTAAGCTGGGAGCCGATCTTCAGCAGCCTCTTACTTCATCAGTAACCCGCCCCTTTAGCGTTTGATCCGTCGCTTTAGTGAAACAATAACCTGCCAGGTCAAAATGGCGAAAATGATATAAAAAACAAGACTAAGAAATTCCATTCCAGGGTGAAGAAACTGCTTGAAGGGTATTATGCCCGAAGCCATCTTATTAAAAAAATCAGAGATATTTTCTAGGTACGCATTGAATGACGGAAAAAAAGAATAAAGGTAGTTTTCTTTTTGCTTTACCGCGAACCAATTAAAGAGCAGAGCGAAAAGAGCAATTCCGAGCAGAGGTCTTAGATAACTTTGCCCGAAGTTCGACGCCAGCCCGCTAAATAAGTATATCATTTTTTCCGATAGAGTTCCCCACCCATACGAAAGTTCCTGTTGCCTTCTTTTCATCTCGAAAGCAAAAAAAGTATTTGCCTCGATGTGAGCGCCATGACTGTCCAATGCATGCTTAATCAGCCTGAATGTTTCTCGCGGCGTGCCATCAAAACTAACGTACACACGATGAAAATTAGGTTGTTCTATTGTATTTATTTTTTCGAGGTCCAGCCCACTGTAAAATGCGGCCCCACGAAAACTCGCAAACTGCATAAATGTAACGTAAGTGAAATTCGCTGCAAATACAATAGTTTTCCGCCGTTTCAGCTCCAGTTCCGGAATGACCGGACGACCAAACTGGCATTCTTCGAAACCGGCAAAAGTATCAAAAACACTCTTGCGCAAGGTAAAGCTGGATGCGCTTGTTTTATAGAAATCAGATACCTTTTCAAAGTTGCAGTTTACCAATACAGCCTTCTTAATGTAATTTTCCTTCAGCTCAAACTTACCCTTAAACACGCAAGAACTTAGAAGTAAGTGTTGGATCTTTTGCCGATTGACGTAAAAGCCACTATGAAAAATGCAATTTCTTGCTCGTAAATTTGAAAGGGTCGAGGTATTTTGATGATCGCCATCTAAAAAATAGCCTTTTAGCTCGGCGTTCTCCAGTGTCACCCTGCGCTTGAAGTGACAATCCGAGAAAAGCGGATGGCTAATAACCAACCGCTCCTTTTTTTCATGACTTCCGCAGCGCACGTCTCCTAAGAAAATACATCGCTGGTATAAACAATCATCATAGGCTTCGTCTTTTCTCAGGTGCATATTCAAAACCTCATAGCTGTTTTGAAACGCACACATAAAAAAAGAAACTTTCGGATGAGCCAGTGGGATACATTTAGCGCCAAATGTGCACTGTGTAAAGCGGACGCGCCCTAAACAGTCAAAAACGTCAAATAGAGACTCACCTCTACGGCCGCCAGGAAACTTAACATGATGAACATGAAGCTCCCTTGCATTGAGCTTATTGAAGGTATCAACCGTCCCCTTCATTCGACCTTTACGGTCAAGGCTTAGAGCACCCTGAGGTAATTGGAAAAACTCTTCAATAAGGCTGACTAGAGCGTCCTTAAATGCAAGGTATTGAGAAAAGCCCTTGGGTTTTGCAATTGTTAAAATATGATTTGATCGCCCATAATGAGAAGCCATTTATTGAACTCAAAAGACCAATTGTATACATCTAACGTCGAACTGAAAACCAAATTTCGTTTTTAAGCATGTAATCCTTGCGCCGCAGACAATAGCCCTCTGAACCTTAGAAAGCGAAACTCCAAAATTTCCCGTTGTAACGTGTCCGGCACATACCGCACCTTCACCGGCATACCCGCCGCCAGCAGATCAGAGCCCTGCCCGATGGCCATGAATCCCAGCTTCGCCGCCCCGATGCACGCACTCAACTCGCTGCCGTGCAACGTAAAGACTTCCCTTTGCAGAATATTGGCCAGCAATTGCGCCCAATACTCACTGCGCGCCCCTCCGCCTACGAGCGCAAAGGACTTGACCTCGGCACCGGTCGATTGCACTGCGCGCCAGGCGTCGAGCAGGCCGAAACCCACGCCTTCCATTACCGCGTAGCCGAGCATCGCCGGCGTGCAGTCGTGGCCGAGGCCCATGAAGCCGCCGCGCAGCAAGGGGTCGTTATGGGGCGTGCGCTCACCCGCCAGGTACGGCAGGAACAACGGCGTGGACAACGGTACCCCCTGCTCGATGGGCAATTGCGCCTGCACCTGGTCCAACAGCGTTTGCTCATCCGGCAGGCCCGTCAGGCGCGTTACCCAGCGCAGGCAACTGGCACCGGCCAGCATCGCGCCCATGGTGTACCAGCGCTCGGGCAGCGCATGGCAAAAGCTGTGCACCGCACTGGCCGGGTTGCCGGCGGCGTGGTCGGTAATCGCGACAATCGCCGCGCTGGTGCCCAGGGTGATAAAGCCGTCACCGGCATTGATTGCACCGATACCCACCGCCGCGACCGGGTTATCCCCGCCGCCACCGGCGATGACCACCTGCGGCGACAAGCCGAGCCCGACCGCCGTTACACAGGCACTCGCGCTGCCGCCTTCCACCAGCCTGGGCATTTGCGCAGGCGCCAGGCCGGTGGCGCGCAGCATCGGGGAAAACCATTCACGCTGCGCCACATTCAGCCACAGGGTGCCGGCGGCATCCGACATCTCGCTGATGCGCTCGCCACACAGGCGCAGGCGCAGGTAATCCTTGGGCGACAGCACGCAATCAATCGCGTTGAACACCTCGGGTTCATGCTGTTGCAGCCACAGGAGCTTGGGCGCGGTCAACCCGGCCATCGGCAAGCTGCCCGTGACCTCGGCATGCTCGACGCCCAGTTGCTGCGCCTGCACTACCGCACGGGAGTCGTCCCACAGGATCGCCGGATACAACACGCGGTTGTCATCCCCGAGTAAAACCGCGCCGTGCATCTGCCCGGACAGCCCGATACAGGCCACACGGGCAAACGCTGCATGCTGACGCAATTGGTCCAAGGCCTGCAGGCAGGCCTGCCACCAGTCTTCAGGGGCCTGTTCGGACCAACCGCTGTGGCGCCGCGACACAATCAGGCGCACGCCGGCGTGGGCCAGCACGGCACCGCCGGTGTCCATGAGGATGGCCTTGAGTTCAGAGGTGCCAAGATCAATACCGAGGGAAACAGGATCGTTCATACGTGGGTTATTCCAATCAATCACAGCCGCAGGAATTACGTAATTGCAGGGTCGGCGCCAGTCGTACGCTCTGGGGCGGCGAGCCGGGAGAAGCCATGCGTTGCAGCAATAAGTCCACCGCACGT
This sequence comes from Pseudomonas sp. 31 R 17, assembly GCF_900004915.1. Taxonomy (NCBI): domain Bacteria; kingdom Pseudomonadati; phylum Pseudomonadota; class Gammaproteobacteria; order Pseudomonadales; family Pseudomonadaceae; genus Pseudomonas; species Pseudomonas sp. 31 R 17. The sequence continues at coordinate 70,702 of NZ_CVTN01000084.1, read as the reverse complement.
GCGCCGAGGGCCTGCACCGGCTGTGCGATCAGGCTCAGGCGCGGCAGGAAAAAATCCGCCCATTCGAAATCATCGAACCCGACCAGGGCCATTTGCCCTGGCACGTCGATGTGGGCGTCACGCAGGGCCTGCATGGCGCCCAGGGTCATCAGGTTGTTGCCGGCCATGATGGCGGTCGGCGGCGCGGCCAGGCTCAGCAACTGCACGGTGGCCTGGCGTGCCGGCTCGGTGTTGGAGCCGCCGTTGACCAGCAACTGCGGATCGAACCCCAGTCCCGCCGCCTGCAACGCGGCCTGGTAACCCTCCACCCGCTCATCGGTGGTGCTCAACCCCGCTCGCCCGGCGATAAAGCCGATGCGGCGGTGGCCGTGGGCAATCAGATGCTCGATCAACGCCTGGGTGGCCTGGCGGTTCTCCACCCCGACCTGATCGAACTGCTCACTCATCATGCGATCCACCAGCACCGCGGGAATTGCATTGGCGCGCAGATAATCCAGGGCCAGCGAGCCGTTCGACGGCGCCAGCACAATGCCGTCGACCCGTCGCTGATGCAGCGCGGTGACCACCCGCAATTCCTGCTCCGGGTCGTCGTGGGTGTCGACAAACAGCATCATGTAGCCGTGCCTGGCGCACGCGGTTTCAATCGCGTGCACCGTCTCGCTGAAGTAATGGTTGGACAGCGCCGAGATCGCCACGCCAATCGTATTGGTGCTCGACCGCGCCAGTGAACGCGCCAGGGTGTTGGGCGCGTAGCCCAGCGCCTGGATCGCCTGCTGCACCGCCTGCACCGTGGCCGGGCTGACCTTGCGCGTACCGTTGAGCACATGGGACACCGTCGACGTCGACACCCCGGCCCTGCGTGCCACGTCATCCATGGTGACCATGGCGCTATCCCCTCGGGTCAAGACTTCAGTGTTTGCTCGACCAGCCGCTGTAGCTGCCCACGTTGTCGCGGGTGATCAGCTTGGGCGTGAGCAAGGTCACCGCTTGCGCGGGGGCTTTGTCGTTGAGCAGGTCATTGCCCACATCCACGGCGGTCTGGGCCATGGCCCACGGGTCCTGGCTGGCAGAGGCCTGGATCTGGGTGTCGGTCTTCAGCGCGTTTTCGATATCCGGCGCGCCGTCCACCGAGGTGATAACGATGCCGCTGCGCTTGAGTTGCTTGGCCGCCAGGTCGCTGCCAATGGCTTGCGGGTCGTTGATCGCGAACAGCCCGTCGATTTTCGGGAAGCGCGTAAGGTAACCCTGCATCGCGTTCAGGCCGCCTTCACGCGAGCCCTTGGCGTCCTGGTCGTCGGACAGCAGCTTGATATCCGGCGCGGTGGCCAGCGCGGCCTTGCAGCCTTTGACGCGGTCGGTCACGGCGGTCACTTGCGGGCCGTTCTGGATAATCACATTGCCTTTGCCCGAGAGTTTATCCACCAGGTATTGGCAGGCCAGCTTGCCGGCTTCGACGTTGTCGGTCTGCACCGTGGCGTTCACGCCCTTGGCGTCTACATCCACCGCCACCACGACAATCCCGGCATCCCGCGCTTTCTTGATCGCCGAGGCCATGGCGGACGGGTCGACGGCATTGATCAGGATCAGGTCGACCCTGGACGAAATAAAGTTGTCGATCTGCGAAAACTGTTTGCTCAAGTCATAGTCGGCCGACACCGAAGTGACCTTGACGTTGGGGTTCAACGCCTTGGCCCGCGCCGTGGCGCCATCGGCCAGCGTGACGAAATACGGGTTGCCCAGCGAACCCATGCTGATGCCCAGGGCCTTGAGTTCACGGGCTTGCACGGCCTGGGACATCAGGGCAGCCAAGGCAATCAGCGGGAAAATACGTTTGACGTTCATGCGGGTCTCTCTCTTGTGATTGTTGTATGAGCCAACTCAGGTACGCGCGCCGGACTGACGATAGCGATCCAGCGCCACCGCGCCGATGATCACGATGCCCTTGATGATGTACTGCCAGATATCCGACACCCCCAGCAGCACCAGGCCATTGGTGAGCACCGCAATGATCAGCGCGCCGATCAGGGTGCCGCCGATGGTGCCGACGCCGCCGGTAAAGCTGGTGCCACCGAGAATCACGGCGGCAATCGCATCCAGTTCATAGGACTGCCCCAGTTGCAGGCCATTGGCGGCGAACAGGCGCGAGGCGCTCATTACCGCGCCGAGCCCGGCCAACGCGCCGGACATGGCGTAGACGAACAACAGCACCTTCCACACCTTGATCCCCGACAGTCGCGCCGCTTCCGGGTTGCCACCCACCGAATAGATCTGCACGCCCATCACCGTGCGGCGCAGGATGAACCACGACAGCGCCACCACCGCCACGGCAATCACCACCAGCCAGGGCACACCGAGGATCGAGTCATTGCCGATGAAGGCAAACGGCAAGTCGGGGTTGAACACCGTCTTGTCGTCGGCCAAAAGCCTTGCCAGGCCGCGCATGGCGGTGAGTGCACCGAGGGTGACGATGAACGGCGGCAACCGCATGAAGGCGATCAACCCACCGTTGACCAACCCCAGCAACAGGCCAAAGCCAATCCCGGCGGCGATGCCGAACATGCCGAACTGCGGCGACATCGACGCCTGCAACGCCACCACCGCCGACGCCGCCAGGATCGCGCCCACCGACAGGTCGATGCCCGCCGTGAGAATCACGAAGGTCATGCCGGCCGCCAGCACCACATTCACCGAGGCCTGCTGGGTGATGATCGACAGGTTCTGCAGGGTCATGAAATTCTCGCTGGCCAGGGCGAAGCCCACCAGCAGCAACACCAGCACCGGCAACATGCCCACCGTGCGCATCAGCTCACGCACGCGTTCGGCCTTGCCCACGGTTGTTGCGCTATTGAATTCAGCCATTGGCAGCCACCTGATCGCCACCGGTGGCGAGGTCGATAATACGTTCCTGGGAGATGACGTGACCGGAGGCCCCGCCGACTTCAGCCACCAACTGGCCTTCGCGCATGATCAGCACACGGTCGCAGGTGCCGATGATTTCCGGCAGTTCGCTGGAGATCACCACGATGCCGACACCGGCCTGGGCCAATTGATTGATGATGCGGTAAATCTCGGATTTGGAACCGATGTCCACGCCACGGGTGGGCTCATCCAGAATCAGCACATGGGGCTTGACCTCCAGCAGCCGCGCCAGCAACACCTTCTGCTGGTTGCCGCCGGAAAGCGCGCCCACAGTGACCTTGCCCGAGGCCACGCGAATCGACAGCGACTTGATCGCGTCATTGGCGCGCTGTGCGCCATGGGCGCGATCGAGCACGCCACCGGCCCGCGCATCCGGCACGCAGGCGCACACATTGATGTTGTCGGCCACGCTCATGTCCAGGAACAGGCCCTGGGCCTTGCGGTCTTCGGTGAGGTACACCACGCCGGCACCAATGGCGTCCGCCGGGGTGCGCAGCTGGGTCACCGTCTTGCCCACCACTTCCAGGGTGCCGCTGGTGCGCGGGTCGGCGCCGAAGATCAGTCGCGCCAGCTCCGTGCGCCCTGCCCCCACCAGCCCGGCAATGCCCAGCACTTCACCGGCATGCAGATCGAAACTGCAGTGGCGCACGCGCTTGCCATCGGCCATGTCGCGCACGCGCATCACCACGTTGCCGGGGTTATAGGCAGCGTGTTCCTTCTTGTAGAAGCCTGACAGGTCGCGACCCACCATCATTTTCACCAGCACATCGGCCGACAGCGTCGCGCGGGTCAACTCGCCGATATATTGGCCGTCGCGCAGCACCGAGACGCGGTCCGACAGCTCGTAGATTTCGGCCATGCGATGGCTGATGTAGATGATTGCCAGGCCCTGGCTGCGCAGTTGTTTGATCAGCGCGAACAGACGGTCGGTTTCACGGGAGGACAGCGGCGTGGTCGGTTCGTCCATCACCAGGATCCTGGCGTGGGCATGCAGGGCACGGGCGATTTCGACCAACTGGCGCTCGGCAATCGACAGGCTGCTGACCTGGGTGGCACCGGTGAATTCGGCGCCCAGGCGTTGCAGCACCTCAACGCAACCGGCCTGCATGCCCTTGCGGTCGATGGTCCAGCCTCGGCGCAGTTCGCGGCCCAGGTAGATATTCTCGGCCACGCTCAGGTTCGGGCACAGGCTCAGTTCCTGGTAGATCACGGCGATGCCCAGGGCCTTGGCGGTAGCGGGGGTGAAGCTGGCGACGGGTTGGCCGTCGATGCGGATAACGCCTCCGGGATCGGCCTGGTAGGCGCCGGAGAGGATTTTCATCAGCGTGGACTTGCCGGCGCCGTTCTCCCCCATCAAGGCATGAATTTCGCCGGGGTAGACCTTCAGGCCGACACTTTTGAGCACGCGCAAACCGTTGAAGGTTTTGCTGATGCCCTGCATCTCAAGCAAGGGTTCGAGGCTCATGGATGAGCTCCTGGATTTATTGTTTTTGTTGTCGAGTGCTGCCGACTCTAGTTTAGATACATTTGCTTACGCAAGCGCTTGCGTTGCCAATTATCCGCAAGGTGAAACGTTTCATCAGCGAAGAAATACGTAAATCATTGAAATGCGGAGGCTATTGCGTCAAAAGGCCGGCCTCGGCCATCAAAACGCCACAATCTCTGCTATTGTCCAACAAACTCATGTCCTCATCGTCGCGTCCGCGCGGTCTTCTGTGAACATGTTCTGCGCCATCGCCCTGTACCGATGGCAGGCCTGAAGTTCACGGATTACCTGGCAATGGACACCCCCCTACCCGACCCGCCCCAATCACGCGCCGAAAAAATCGTCGAGTTCAAGCGCCAGAAAACCTTGCTCAAGACCGGTGCGCTGCAGGATGCGATCTTCAACAGCGCCTATTTCTCCAGCATCGCCACTGACGAAAAGGGCGTGATCCAGATCTTCAACGTCGGCGCCGAACGCATGCTCGGCTACGCCGCCGCCGATGTGCTCAACCGCATCACCCCCGCCGACATCTCCGACCCGGCCGAACTGATTACCCGCGCCGCCGCTCTGAGCCTGGAGCTCGATACGCCGATCACGCCGGGGTTCGAAGCCCTGGTGTTCAAGGCCTCCCGCGGCATCGAAGACATTTACGAGCTGACCTACATCCGCAAGGACGGCAGTCGCTTGTCGGCCATGGTCTCGGTAACGGCCCTGCGCAATCGGCATGACACGATCATCGGTTACCTGCTGATCGGCACCGACAACACCGCGCGCAAGCAGGAAGAAGCCGAGCGCAAAGGCTTCGAACGCGCCCTGGAAGAAAAGAACCTGGAGTTGGAGCATGCCAACCACATGAAGTCGGAATTTCTCGCCACCATGTCCCATGAACTGCGCACACCGCTGAACGCGGTGATCGGTTTTTCCGAGGCGCTCAAGGACGGGCTGGTGGGCGACATGAGCGAGATCCAGTGCGAATACATCGGCGATATCTTCACCAGCGGCCAGCATCTGCTGGCGTTGATCAACGACATCCTCGACCTGTCCAAGGTCGAGGCCGGGATGATGGACCTCGAACTGGAACCCGTGGAACTGGCCGGCCTGTTGGCCAACAGCCTGTTGATCGTGCGTGAAAAAGCCGCCCTGCAGCGCATCCAGTTGACGCTGGACAATCCGCAGGATTTTGGCTGGCTGCAACTGGACCTGCGCAAGACCAAGCAGATCGTCTACAACCTGCTGGCCAATGCAGTGAAGTTCAGTGAGCACGGCAGCACCGTGACCCTGGTGGTGCGTGAAGTCGGGCGTGACCAGGTCGGCCGGGTCCCCGGCGATTGGCCGGTACAGGGTTTTGCCCTGCCGCCCGGCAGTCACCCGGCATTCCTCGAGCTGAGCGTGAGCGACACCGGTATCGGTATCGCCCCGGATGACATGGGCAAGTTGTTCAAGGCCTTCAGCCAGATCGACAGCAGCCTGGCGCGCAAATTCGAAGGCACCGGCCTGGGCCTGGCGATGGTCAAGCAGTTGACCGAACTGCACGGCGGCAGCGTGGCCGTGGCCAGCCGCGAAGGCCTGGGCGCGCGTTTCGTGGTGTGGCTGCCGCTGCACCGCATTCCGGAGGCCGCATGGCCGATATCCTGATCATCGAAGACAACGAAGCGAATATGCGCCTGGCGCGCCTGCTGCTGGTCAGCGCCGGGCACAACGTGCAGTGGGCGGCGGATGCCGAAAGCGGGCTGACCCTGGCCCGCGTACAACAACCGGCGCTGATCCTGATGGACATCCAGTTGCCAGGCATGGACGGCCTGGCCGCGACCCGCTTGCTCAAGCAAGACCCGCTCACCGCGCACATCCCGGTGATCGCCCTCACTGCCATGGCCATGAAGGAAGATCGGGAAAAAACCCGCCTGGCCGGTTGCGACGCCTACGTCACCAAGCCCCTGCGCTACAAGGAGCTGTACCAGGTGATAGACACCCTGCTGAACCCGACCATCACACCTCCCGCATGAGTTCTCTCCATGGCCAGCTCACCCGCAACCCTGTTGATCGTTGACGATGAACCCCAGGTCCGCAAACTCCTGGAAACCCTGCTGCAGCATGAGGGTTACCAGACCCTGAGCGCGAGCAACGGCGAAGAAGCCTTGCAGTTGGTGGCGCAGCAGCCGCCCGACCTGATCCTGCTGGACATCATGATGCCCGGCATGGACGGCTACGAAGTGGCCACCCAGCTCAAGGGCAACCCCGTCACGGCGAACATCCCGATCATCATGCTGTCGGCCTTGAGCGAATCCAGCGCGCGGGTCAGCGGCCTGGAAACCGGCGCCGAGGAGTTCATCAGCAAGCCGGTCGAACGCGTCGAGCTGTGGCTGCGGGTGCGCAACCTGCTGCGGCTCAAGGCCCATGGCGATGAGCTCAAGCAACACAGCCTGAGGCTGGAGCAGCAATTGCAACAGCGCGGCAGCGATCACGCCCAGATGAACGTGCACGACCTGGCCCGGCAAGACCTGGAGAACGACCTGCGCGAGGCGGTTGAACAACACGCGTTTGCCCTGCACTACCAGCCCAAGGTCGAACTGGCCAACGGCGAAGTCTGCGGCCTGGAAGTCTTGCTGCGCTGGGATCGGCCAGGCTACGGCGCGGTATCGCCGGCGGTGTTCGTGCCGATCCTGGAAAACCTCGGCCTGATCGTGCCCGTGGGGCGCTGCGTGATCGAGAGCGTGTGCCGACAGATCGCCGCCTGGCAATTGAACGGCCTCGGTGCGATTGAAGTGTCGGTCAACGTCTCGGGGCATCAGTTGATCGAGGGCGACCTGATTGCCGACATCGAGCACATCTTGGTCGAAACCGGCGTTGACGCCCACTGGCTGGAGGTGGAACTCACCGAAGGCTCGCTGATGGAAAACACTGAACACACCATCGCCGCCCTGCAACGCCTGCGCGCCATGGGCGTGAAGATCGCCATCGACGATTTCGGCACCGGTTACTCGAGCCTGGCGTACCTGCGTCGCTTCCCCATCGACACGCTGAAGATCGACATCGCGTTTATCCGCGAAGTCACCACCAACCCGCAGGATGCGGCAATCACCCGCACGATCATCGAACTGGCTCACAGCTTGAAGCTGCGCGTCGTGGCCGAAGGGGTGGAAACCCAGGCGCAGTTGGCCTTCCTGAAAGAGGCCGGCTGCGATCAGATCCAGGGCTATCTGTTCAGCCGGCCATTGCCGGTGGAGACGCTGGAGCGCTTGTTGCAGGATCGGATCAAATCAGCGTGAAACCGTCGCCGGCTTGAGTGGCAACGCGCTGCAATCACATTGAACCTGAACCCTGCCGCGGCCCTCAAAACCTGCACAAACCACGGCCCCCGGTGCTCGTTCGATGACATTTATTCTATGGTTGGCCGTACTGGGCGCCGTATTGCTGACCCTCGCCCTCACGTCCTCCTACCTGCGCTGGATGCCGGTGACCACCTCGGCGGTGTGCCTGCTGTTGGGCATCGCCATCGGCCCGCTGGGTGTGGACCTGCTGGACCTGGACATCAAGGGCTCAGCCCGCTGGATGGAGCACCTGACTGAAGTCGCGGTGCTGTTTTCGCTGTTCGTCAGCGGCTTGAAACTGCGCCTGCCGCTCAGGCACCGCACCTGGCGCATCGCCTTTGGCATGGCCGGGCCGGTAATGCTGCTGACCATCTTCGGCGCCTGCCTGGCGCTGCATTACCTGTTCCAGCTGTCGTGGGGCGTGTCGCTGTTGGTGGGCGCGATGCTGGCGCCCACCGACCCGGTACTGGCCGGGCTGGTTCAGGTCAATAATGCCCAGGACTACGACCCGCTGCGTTTCGGCCTGTCCGGCGAAGCCGGCTTGAACGACGGCACCGCCTTTCCCTTCGTGATCTTCGGCCTGCTGTTCATGCAGCATGGCGGTTTCGATGGCGACTGGTTCGGTGGCTGGGTGCTGAAAAACCTGCTGTGGGCAGTCCCGGCCGGGCTGTTGACGGGGTACTGGATGGGGCGTGGCATCGGTCGTTTGACCTTGCGCCTGCGCCTGATCAATGCCGACAGCACCTTGTCACCCAATGACTACCTGACCCTGGCGCTGATCGCCCTGGCCTATGTCAGCGCTGAAGCCATCGGTGGTTATGGCTTCCTGTCGGTATTCGCGGCGGGCCTGGGGCTGCGCCAGGCCGAGTTCAAGTCCACCGGTTACGCCCAGACACCCGCCGAGCATCTGGCGCAGCCGGTGGTGGGTCACCTGGAGATCGAGCCTGAACAGGCCCTGCATGGCGATGTGAGTCAATTGCAGGATACGCAAATCGCGGCCGGCGTAATGATGGGCGACATGCTCGCCTTCGGCAGCCTGGTGGAGCGCTCCATGGAAGTGTTCCTGGTGACCGTGCTGGGCATCGTGCTGGTCAGCCATTGGGATTGGCGCGCGCTGGCGCTGGCCGCGCTGCTGTTTTGCGTGATTCGCCCGCTCAGCGTGTTCGCCATGCCGTGGGGCAGCCTGATGGACCGTCGCCAACGTAGCTTGGTCAGTTGGTTCGGCATTCGCGGAATCGGCAGCATCTACTACCTGTTCTACGCCCTCAACCACGGGCTGATCGGCACCAGCAGCGCCGTGGCGGTGAACCTTACGCTTTCGGTGATTGCGTTGAGCATCATGGTGCATGGCTTGAGCACTCAGCCGATGCTGGTGTGGTACGAACGGCGCACCGCGCAGAAACAGTGAATCCTGGGGCGCGCCGCCGGATCAGTGCTGATCTTCGGTATTGCCGACGTCCGCCGCTTCATCCAGATCGTTGAGCGGCACTTCGGCATCGTCCATCAATGAGCCCGGGTCTTCATTGCCCGGATCGTTGAGTTCTTCGTCCAGTTCTTTTGACATGACTGTCTCCTCTAACCGCCCTGGGTGTCGATATCGGCATCGGTTTCAGGCTTGTGCTCAGGCTCAGGCTTGAAGTCCGGACTGTAGTCGTTTTCCTGGGCATCCGGGTCGCTGGCCGGCGTCGGGTCCTTGGGCGCATCGGCGCCAGTGCCGGGGGCCGGCTTGCCGGCGTCGATCGCTGGATCATTGCGGTCAGTGGTCTGGGGATCGTGATCTGTGGTCATGGCGCACCTCATTGCAGGCTTGCGGGGAATCTGTACCCCGTAAAACTAAGGCGCCGGGTTAACGGGTGAAGTTCCGTCCGATTGCTCAGCGCAATGGGTTGTCGACCTGGATGTAAAAGGCATAGACGCCCAACACCAGCCAGAACCCCATGAACAACCACGGTGCGCGCATGGAGAACAGCAGGGACTTGCGATAGCCCTTGTGGGTGGACTCCATTTCGGAAAACAGCGGCGACTCATCATAGGCCATGCCCATCACCGGCTCACTGCGCAGCAACTCGCTTTGCTTGTAGTGCCAGTGATCGATGATCTCGTACGCGGCGCGGATGCCGGGCCAGGCGTTGAGTGAGCTGAGAATGCCCAGGGCGGCGAGAATCACCGGCACCACCAGGGTGAACAACTTGCCCCACTCCGGGTTCAGATTGCCCATGCCGGAGACGAAGGCAATTACCAGGAATGACTGGGCGGTGAGGTAGGCGTCGGTGCGGTTGGCCAGGATGCTGGTTTCGTACTGGATCTCGCGACGATAGAAGTCGAGACGGTCCTTAGGCGAACCGAAGATCTTGGCGTTGTGCTCGCTGTGGTCAGTCAACGCCGCTTCCGGGGTGTTGGGCGAAATAATTCTGGGCACGATGCGGCTCCATCCGGTTTCAAGGCTCATTAGAAGAAGCGGACCTGGGTGAAGTTCAAGTTCGTCGCGCACCAAATCAGAGCACCCCCCGCCCCCCGTAGGAGCGAGCTTGCTCGCGAGGATCGTCAACGATGAAGCGCCAGTCTGCTTGAACCCATTGCCCGTGCGTTCTTCGCGAGCGAGCTCGCTCCTACAGAGGATTTACCGGTAGTGACTGCCGTTTCCGGCACAGGCCTTGCTTAATCCATTCATCCGCCGGTAAACAGGAGCATTCGTTACCCCCCGACCCAGAGCCGACTCCATAAGAAAGTAAGGACCAGGCCTGTTGGCACCCTTAGCCACAGGCCCATAAGAAAAGCGTTTTTAGCGGCAGTGCCACCCAAGCAAGCTGCCAACCAAGCAAGGCTGGGCACTGACAAGGTACTGGAATGGCTCGATCTTTCTTCGATGAAATGAATGATGCAGACGGCGCCTGCCGTGCGCATTATCAGGATTTCTCCCGCTGGCTGGCCAATACGCCGCCGGAACTGCTGGCCCAGCGTCGCCGTGAAGCGGATTTGCTGTTCCACCGCGCCGGGATCACCTTCACCCTGTACGGCGACGAGCAAGACACCGAGCGCCTGATCCCCTTCGACATCATCCCGCGCAGCATTCCCGCCAGCGAATGGAGCGTGATCGAGCGCGGCTGTATCCAGCGGGTCACCGCGTTGAACATGTTTCTCGCCGATATCTACCATGACCAGCGCATCATCAAGGCCGGCATCATCCCGGCAGACCAGGTGCTGGGCAATGAGGGCTATCAGAAGGCGATGGTCGGGCTGGACCTGCACCGCGACATTTACTCGCACATCTCCGGCGTCGACCTGGTGCGCGACGGCGACGGCACCTACTACGTACTCGAAGACAACCTGCGCACCCCCAGCGGCGTCAGCTACATGCTCGAAGACCGCAAGATGATGATGCGCCTGTTCCCGGAAGTGTTCGCCAGGCAGCGCATCGCGCCGGTGGACCACTACCCCAACCTGCTGCTCAAGACCCTGAAAAGCGCCAGCCGCCTGGACAACCCCAACGTGGTGGTCCTCACCCCAGGGCGCTTCAACAGCGCCTTCTTCGAGCATGCCTTCCTGGCCCGGGAAATGGGCGTGGAGCTGGTGGAAGGCGCCGACCTGTTCGTGCACGACCTCAAGGTATTCATGCGCACCACCGACGGTCCCAAGGCGGTTGATGTGATCTACCGGCGCATCGATGACGCCTTCCTCGACCCGCAGGCGTTCAACCCCGACTCGATGCTCGGCGTGCCCGGCCTGGTCGCCGCCTATTGCGCGGGCAACGTGGTACTGGCCAACGCCATCGGCACCGGCGTGGCCGACGACAAGTCGATCTACCCCTATGTGCCGGCCATGATCCGTTTTTACCTGGATGAAGAACCCATCCTGCAGAACGTCCCGACCTTCCAGTGCCGCAAGCCGGCTGAACTGTCCCATGTGCTGGCCAACCTTGCGCAGCTGGTGGTCAAGGAAACCCAGGGCTCGGGCGGCTACGGCATGCTGGTGGGACCGGCGTCCAGCGCTGCCGAGATCGAGGACTTTCGCCAGCGCATCAAGGCGCGTCCCCATGCCTATATCGCGCAACCGACCCTGAGCCTGTCCACCTGCCCGACCTTCGTCGAAAACGGCATCGCGCCGCGGCATATCGACCTGCGCCCGTTCGTGCTCTCGGGCAAGGAAACCCGCCTGGTGCCCGGCGGCCTGACCCGTGTAGCGCTCAAGGAAGGCTCGCTGATCGTCAACTCGTCGCAAGGCGGCGGAACCAAGGACACCTGGGTGGTGGAGGGCTGAGTATGTTGAGTAGAACCGCCGCAGATCTGTATTGGATGTCCCGCTATCTTGAGCGCGCCGAGAACCTGGCGCGCATGCTGGAAGTCAGTTATTCGCTGTCGTTGATGCCCCAGGCCGGGCGCAGCGATGGGCTCGATGAACTGGCGATGTCGCTGCTCAGCAGCGGCACGTTGGACAGTTACCTTGAGCGTCATCAGCAGCTGGACGCCGGGCGCATGCTGCACTTTTTCGCCCTGGATGAAGAAAACCCGGCCAGTATCTACAACTGCCTGCGCGCTGCCAGAAGCAATGCCCATGCCGTGCGCGGACGCATCACCGCCGACATGTGGGAAAACCTCAACGCCACCTGGCTGGAAATGCGCAGCATCGCCGCCGGCGGCCTGGCGCGGCATGGCATCAGCCATTTCTGTGACTGGGTCAAGCAACGCTCGCACCTGTTTCGCGGCGCAACCTCCGGCACCATCATGCGCAATGACGCCTATCGATTCATTCGCCTGGGCACCTTCGTCGAACGCGCGGACAACACCCTGCGCCTGCTGGATGCGCGCTATGAGATGTTTGGTGAAGAGTCCGAAGAAGTCAGCGACGTGTCGGCACGCGGCTATTACCAGTGGAGCGCCCTGCTGCGCGCGCTGTCCTCGTTCGAAGCCTATACCGAGCTGTACCCGAATGCCTTGAACGCCCGCTCGGTGTCCGAGCTGCTGCTGTTGCGCAGCGACGTGCCGCGCTCACTGCATGCGTGCATCGAGGAACTGAGCCACATCCTCGCCGACCTGCCCGGCAGTTACGGCCGCACAGCACAGCGCCTGGCCGCCGAATTCGAGGCGCGCCTGCGCTACACCGGGATCGATGAGATTCTGGAAGACGGGCTGCACACCCGGCTGACCGACTTCATCGACACCGTGCGCGAACTGGCGCGGGCGATACAAAGCTCCTACCTGGAAGTGGTCTAAGCCCCAACACAGTGCCGCCGTCTGTAGGAGCGAGCTTGCTCGCGAAAAACGTCAACGATAACGCGTGCTTCCTGAATGAACGCGGTGCCGGTGAGTTTTTCGCGAGCAAGCTCGCTCCTACAGCGGGTATCAGGGCAAGCCCTCCCACTTTTGAATGGCGGTGAGTCCCTCAAGTCGTTGGTGCCCACCAACGGGGCAACAACTGCCTCACCCGCGCCTCGCCAAAGCGATCATCGATCAACATCACCACACCGCGGTCGTGTTGACTGCGGATCACCCTCCCCGCTGCCTGCACCACTTTCTGGATACCGGGATACAAATAGGTGTAGTCATAGCCCGCGCCGAAGATCGCGCCCATGCGCGCTTTCATCTGTTCATTCACCGGATTGAGCTGCGGCAGGCCCAGGGTGGCGATGAACGCGCCGATCAGGCGCGCACCGGGCAAGTCGATGCCTTCGCCAAAGGCGCCACCCAGTACCGCAAAACCCACGCCCTGGCTGTGCGGGGTGAACTGGTCCAGAAAGGCCTGGCGTTCAGCTTCGGCCATGCCCCGCGACTGCAGCCACAGCGCAATCTGCGGGTGCCGCTCGGCCAGCAGCTGCGCGACTTGTTGCAGGTAATCGAAGCTGGAGAAAAACGCCAGGTAGTTGCCCGGCTGCGTGGCGAACTGCCGGGCGATCAGTTCCACGATGGGTTCCAGCGACGCCTGGCGGTGCACGAACCGCGTGGAGATGCGGTCGACGATGCTCACCTGCAGTTGCTCGGCCTTGAACGGCGATTCGACGTCGACCCAGGCGGTGTCCGGCGGCAACCCGAGCAAGTCGGCGTAGTAGTGGCGGGGGCTGAGGGTCGCGGAAAACAGCACGCTGCTGCGCGCGGCCGTCAACCTGGGCCGGATGAACTCGGCCGGCACCACGTTGCGCAGGCACAGGGTCGAGCTGCTGCGCTTGGCGCTGAACTGGCGTTTGCTGATATCGAAGATGAAGTGTTCATTGAACAGCTCGGCCACCTTGTTAAATTGCAGCGCCTCGAAGTAAAAGGCCTGCAAGTCGCCACTGAGGGCTTCGGGATGGTCGTTGAAATAGTCGCCCATGGCGCTGGCACACTGGCTCAGGGCCTGGAGCAGCTTGTCGGGTTTGGCCGCGTACGCCTGATACGGCGCCAGTTGGTCCTTGTGCAGCGCATTCCACTCACGGTTCAGGCGCTGCAAGGGCTTTTTCAGCGCCTCGGGGGCGCTGTCGCGCAGCGTCTTGAGGCTGTACTGGTCGAGGCTGGCGCTGTACATCGACCGCGCGCGCTCGACCAGGTTATGCGCCTCGTCGACCAGCACCGCGACGCGCCACTGATTGAGCTGCGCAAGCCCGAAGAGCATGGCGCCGAAGTCGAAATAGTAGTTGTAGTCGGCAACCACCACGTCGGTCCAGCGCGCCATTTCCTGGCTCAGGTAATACGGGCAGACGTCGTGGGCCAGGGCCACCTCCCGCAGGTGACGCTGATCAAGCAGCCGCACCCTGGCTGCCGCTTGGCGGGCGGCGGGCAAGCGATCGTAAAAGCCCCTGGCCAGCGGGCACGAGTCGCCGTGGCAGGCTTTGTCCAGGTGCTCGCAGGCCTTGTCCCGGGCCAACAGCTCCAGCACCTGCAGGGACAGCTCGGGGCTGCTGTCGTACAGGACCTGGGCGGCATCCAGCGCCAGCTTGCGGCCCGGGGTCTTGGCGGTGAGGAACAACACCTTGTCCAACTGCTGCGGCGCCAGGGCCTTGAGCATCGGAAACAGCGTGCCGACGGTCTTGCCGATGCCGGTCGGCGCCTGGGCCATCAGGCAACGGCCGGTGCTCACCGCCTTGTACACCGATTCGGCCAGCGAACGCTGGCCGCTGCGAAACTCGGCATGGGGAAACGCCAGGCCTTGGGCGTCGCGGTTGCGCGCCTCACGGTGTTGCATCTGCTGGTGGGCCCAGTCGAGAAACAGCGCGCATTGCCGGTTGAAGAAGCGCTCAAGGTCGGGCGCGGCAAAGCGCTGCTTGAGCAGGGTCTCGCCCTCGCCGACGATATCGAAATACACCAGCGCCAGCTCGATCTCATCGAGCCCCAGTTTCTGGCACATCAGCCAGCCATAGACCTTGACCTGGGCCCAATGCAATTGCCGATGGTTGGCGGGCTGGGCCTTAAGGTCGCCACGATAGGTCTTTACCTCTTCGAGGCGGTTGCTGTCCGGGTCATAGCCGTCCGCCCTGCCCCGCACCTTGAGTTGCTCGTACTCGCCCTCGAGCGCGACTTCGTTCTGGTAATGCGCGCTGCGCCGCGACGCCACCGTGCGATGGCCGACGATGCCTTCCTGGGCACTGGGCGACGGGGTAAAGCGCAGGTCCAGGTCACCGACCTTGGCGGTAAATTCGCACAACGCGCGCACCGCGACGCTGTAGCTCAAGCGGGCTCTGCCCAGCGCACATAGCAGACCGTGACCGGCATCTGGTACTCGCCGCAGAACTCCAGCCAGCGCAGTTGGTTGTCCTGCAGGCGGTCGCCAGGGCCCTTGACCTCGATCATGCGGTAGGTCTTCTGCGCCGGCCAGAACTGGATCAGGTCGGGCATCCCGGTGCGATTGGCGCGGATATCCAGCAGCAGCCGCTCGAACCAGTAGCGCAAGTGTTCGGCCGGCAGGCACGTCAGGGCCTGCTCCAGCAGCTCTTCGCTGAGCAGGTTCCAGAACACAAAGGGCGATTGAATGCCCCATTTGTCCACGTAGCGCTGGCGAATGGTGATCTTGTAGCGCTCGTCCCGCAGTTGCTCAAAGCACGTGCTGAACAACTCGGTTCGGCGCTGATGAAAGTCCTCACTGTGCAAGTCGGCAGGCCCGCGCTGGAACGGGTGGAAAAACGCGCCCGGCAGCGGCGCGAAGATCACGTCCCAGCACAGCAGGCCGAACAGCGAATTGATCAGGCCGTTTTCCACGTAATGCACCGGCGCGTCCGGCTCGCTCAGGTGGGCCTGCACACAATATTCCACCGACATCAGCGGTTGCGGCGGCGTCAGTGCCAGGTCCAGGCGCGTGACGGCTCGCGGCTTGGCCTTGGGCACTTTGGGCTCACCCAGCTTGCGCCGCAGACGCGGCACTACGCGCAGAAGGTGTTGCTGCTCGGCGGCGCTTTGCGGTGCCTGTTGCGCCGCCACGGCCAACGCCAGGGCCTGTGCATAGGCCTCCTGGCGCTCCAGCACGCGGATCAGCCGCGCACGCGCGCCGGGATAGGCGCAGCCACGATAGATCTGCTCGGCCACGCTCAACTCAGCGCTGCGCTCGCAGTATTGGCCGATCTGGAACAGCAATTTGGCGCGGCGTTTTTCCAGCCAGGGGTTGTCGGTGTGCAGCGTGGCAATGTGCGCCAACACCGTTTCCAGCGCCTGGCCCGCATCAAAAGCCTGCTGGCACTGGTGCAGGAACAAAAAGCCCTCGACGTCGGCGCGGCTGCGCAACCCTCGGGACTCGGCGCAGAACGCGACCTTCTCGTAGGTGTAGATGCCCAGGTCCGCCAGCACGAACTCCGACCAGTCCTGATACAGGTTGCCGAAAAACATCAGGCGCAGGCGGTCGCACAACGGCATCACCGTCAGGCTGTAGAGCACGTCTTGCAGGTCGGGGCACCAAAGGGCAAAGCTGCGGCTTTCATTGAACTGCGCCGCCAATGGCGCCAGCCAGTCGGTTTTGCGGCCCCTGGGGTGCTCGATCCAGGGCTTGAACGCCGCGAGCAGCTCGCCTTTTTGCAGCACGCCGAACAGCTCTTCAAAGCCCAACGGGCATTGGTCCTCGACCCAACCGGACGCCAGCAGTGGTTGCATGGCCGCGTGCGGGCAGCCGATTTCCAGGTAGTTGAGCTTTGCCCCACGAAAATGCACGCCCTTGCGCATGACCATGCGCACCAATAACGCTTGTGACGCCTGGGGCAACCTGTCGAATTGCTGAATGAACTGCAATTCGTCCGGGTCGAGCAGATCGGCATAGCGCTGCTCCAACCACATCAGCACTTGGCGGAAGTTGTGCAGGTAATACAAGGGGTCTTCGAGGGGGTGGCTCATGGCACAACGCGGTCAACTACTGGTTATGCATACAGAGTGACGCTGCAAACGGTTTGTTGCAATCAGTAATAGATAAATGGCGCCTGCAACTTTTTGAAAAAAAGCGATCAGATGAGGGAGCTGATCGCGTAACATTTATGCCTCGCAGCCAGACGTTGCGGGACTTTTCAGGGTTAAAAGGTAAGGGTAATGAACATGAAGAATTTGGGTCTTCCGCTGGTTGCACTCACTTTTCTGGTATTGGCCGGTTGCTCCACGCAAACGGTGGTCACGTTGCAAAACGGCACACAGTATCTGACCAAGGACACACCCAACGCCAAGACCGCCGACGGCTTCTACGAATTCACCGACATCGCCGGCAAGCGTATTCGTATCAAGGCCGATGATGTGGCGACGGTGCGCAAGGAACAATAATTTCAGGCTGGCCTATATCAAATGTGGGAGGGGGCTTGCCCCCGATAGCGGTAGGTCAGCTACATATAAGCAGGCTGATACACCGCAATCGGGGGCAAGCCCCCTCCCACAGTTTTAACCGCGTTCCAATAGTCAGCCGATCATAATCCCCTCCCCTGACAAACTGCTCACCCCCACCAGTGTCACCGAGTCGGCGCCGAAGCTGATCACCGTATCCCCGCCGACCAGCTTGGCATGATCGCGATAGTCCGCGCTGCCCTGCACGTCCGTGAAGACCAGCTTGTCCGTCGCCTGGTAGCCCACCACGCGATCATTGCCAAAATGCCCGCTGAACAGGAAGGTGTTATGCCCGCCGCTGTCGCGGATCGTGTCATTGCCTTTGCCGCCCTCGATAAAGTCCGCGCCCTTGCCGCCCTGGATCAGGTCGTCGCCGTGACTGCCGATGATGAATGTGTCGCCCTTGTGCGCTTCGGCATTGCGGTTGAGGTCTTGCACCCAGGTGGTGGCCCGCGCGGGGTCGGACAGGTTGGCGACGATCACCGTGGAGTCGCGGGTCATCTGCTCATAGAAGCCGGAGTCGAGAATGCGCGTCATGCCATCGCCGTAGCCGGTGGGCAAGTGCGACACCCAGGTCGGCAGGTTGAGGATGGAAAACGGCAGCACGTTCCACAACGATGACGCGTAGTGGTCGTTGAAGCTGACGATATTGTCGGTGGTGGACTCATGGGGTTTGTCGTGCACGCCCAGGGACGACAGGTTGAACGATGCGCCATCCAGCGCACGGAACACCGGGTCATTTTCGTAGCCCACGTTCAGCACTTTGTCACCGCCGCTCTGGGTCGGCGAGGCATAGGCCACATAGTTGGCGTCCTTGTAGAAGCCCGCCCATTTGCTGTCGCTCAAGTCGGCCATGCTGTTGACCGCCAGCCCACCGAGGCTGTGACCGCTGACCAGCACATCCTGGCCGCCGAGGCCGTGGGCACCGGCAAACTCGGCAACGTTCTTGAGCAAGCCGCCGAAGGCTTCGCCGACGTAGTTTTTCGCGTAGTCCTTGGGCCCGAACGCGGCGAGCAGGTCGCTGATGACATCGCCGATCGAATCGCTGATCAGGTGTTCACGCGGCCCGGACGTGCCGCGAAAACCGATACCGATTTCCAGCAATTTGCCTGCGTCATCGTACTTGCCCAGCACTTCGACCTGGGCCGTGGTGTAGCCGGGCTTTTCGCCGAAAAACGTCCCCCGGGCGTCGACCTTGCCGGTGTAGCCGAGGCTGCTGGCGCTGATCGGCGTCCAGCCGGCTTGCTGCACCGCGTCGAGGGCGGCTTTTTCCGAGTCCGGGTTCCATGGAATGCCGGGAATGACCCCCTGGGAATCGGTACTGCCCAGCAGGGCCTGCACCAGCGTGGCCGGTAAACCCAGGCCCAGGCCGTTGTGTTGATACCCCACGGCGTAGCCATTATCCAGGTTGTGATACGCATACAGCGTGATCGCCATCGCATCGGCGAACAACGTCTTGGAGCCCTCGGTCCCGAGGTTTTTATAGTCAAAGATACCCATGGCACTGCCTCTCTGTTGTTGGATTTGTCGAGAAAGCGAAACACCTCTTGTCCATCACCCACTGTAGGAGCGAGCTTGCTCGCGAAGATCGTCAACGATGACGCGCTCTACCTGAACAACCGCGCCGCACTTGAGTTTTTCGCGAGCAAGCTCGCTCCTGCCGTGGTTTTTAACGCGTCAGAACGCCCAGTCCAGGCTCAAACCGACGCCATGCACTTTTTCCTTGCTGGCCAGCAAACCGTTGTAGTCGAAGTTCACCCGCGCATCCTTGCTCAGCGCCAGGCTCACCCGTGCCCCGACCAGGGCGGCATCGCGCACCATCGGCGCGCTTTCCACCGCGAACGAGGGACCGCCGGAGGCAAACGCCAGGTGCTGCTCGGCGTCCGTGCTGCTCAGGTTGTGCTGCCAGCCCAGGGTCCCGGACACCTCCAGTTGCTGATGATCATTGACGTTGAAGGTTTTCAAGGCGCGCACACCCAGGGTGCTCAGCACCAGGTCGCGGCTGTCGTCGCCACTTTTCAGCGCAGCGGCACCGCCCTTCTCTTTGAAGCTGTCGGTGTCCAGGTGCACGTAGGCCAGGTTGGCGAATGGCTCAAGCGCCAGGGGTTGCAGGTTGATGCGGTACGCCGCCTCGGTGAACACCTGGGTGCTGTGGGCATCGACCTTGGCTTTCTGCTTGCCGCCGACATCGCCGTATTGCAGGTCACGCTTCACATCGGCGCGGTGCCAGCTGTAGGTTGCGCCGCCACTCAGGCGCCAGGCGCCGATTTCATGCCCGGCATAGGCACCGAAGTGGTAGCTGTCGACCGAGGCACGGCTATGGGTGTCGCTGCCCATGTTCAGCGACGTATCGCTGTAGCCCGCCACCAGGCCGATGCGCGTTGCGTCGTCGAGGGCACCGTCCACGCCGGCCAGCATGCCGCCGATGGACGTGGTGTAGCCGGCCGTGTCGCTGCGGCTGTCGGTCTTGCCCCAGGCCCCCAGCGCTTTTACCCACACATTGCCACGGCTGTCGATGGCCTGGCTGGTCGCGCCCATTTCACCGTTGCGCAGCCGCTCGCCGACCGCTTCGCGCACGTAGCGGCTGTCATTGACCAATGCAGTCTCCAGGGCTGGATAGACTTCGCCACTCAGTTGCTGGAACGCGCCCTGTGCCGAGGCGGCCGTCGGGGCCAGCAGCAGGCTTTCATACACGCCGTTGCCCGCGCCCAATTGCTCGGCGGCTGCGGCGACGGCGCGCTGGTTCGGCGTCGCGGCCACGCTGGCGAAGCTGTTGGTGCGTGCCACATCCAGCTGCACACCGCCCGCCGCATAGTTCAACGTGCCGCCGATGAACAGGTAGTCCGGCAGTACCGCACCGAAGCGGCCGGTGACACCGCCCGCCGCTTGCAGGATGGTGTACTGGCGGCCGATCAGGCTTTGCGCCTGGGTCGCGCTGAGCAAGGTCGGGCTGTTTTCCAGGGCCAGGGTCACGGTACCGCCATTGAGCGTGGCGGTGCCGCCGGCGACGATGCGGTCGCTGCTGGTGGGCGACAATTCCACCGCATAAGTCGAGCCTGCATCGAAGGTGACATTGCCCGCTACGTTCAGCGTGCCGATGGAGTTGCCCGGCGCCACGGTGCCGCCGCTTCTGGCGGTCAGCGAGCCGATACGCCCCGAGCCACCGACCACGCCGCTCTGGCTGACGGTCACGTCGGAGGTGAGCGAGCCGTTGATCGCCAGCAAGCCCTGGTTGACCAGGGTCGGGCCGCTGTAGGTGTTGGCGCCGGTCAGCACCAGGGTGCCAACGCCCTGCTTGGTCAGGCCGCCATGCCCGGCGATGTCATTGCTCCACACGTCCAGCCCGCAATGGATGTCGGTGCACACGCGCTGGGTCGGTTTGCCGGCATCCACCACCGCGCCAATGCCCGGCAGGTCGGCGACGAACTGGCCACTGCCATAGGCGCCGTCGATGCGGAACTCGGCCGGAATATCGTCGGCGGTAACGAACATCCCCGGGCCGTTGACCGCCTTGCCCAGGTTGATCATGCCCCAGCCATACAGCGAGTCGATGCCCGGCGCGCCAAGGTCGGTGGCGGTGGTCTTGAGCAGCGTGGAGATCTGGTCGCCGCTCATGTACGGGAAGCGCTCCATCAGCACCGCCGCACTGCCGGCCACATGGGGCGCGGCCATGGAGGTGCCGTTGAAGTTGGCGTAATCGTTGGTGAGGTTGTCCAGGTTGGTGCCGTTGATGATCGAACTGAAAATCTTCGTACCCGGCGCCGCTACGCAGAAACTCGCCGCATAGCCACAGCGCGAGGAGAAGGTGCTGATCACGTAGGGGTTGGCGCTCGTGGTGTCCGGGTTCTGCTGCAGGGCCGCCACCGACAGCCAGTTCGGCGCAATCTGCGGCACGAAATACGCCAGGCCCGAGATCGCATCCGGGTTGTTGCGGTTGTAGTCGTTACCGGCGGCAAAGATGGTCAGCACACCGCTGCGGGCCGCGTCGATCGCTCCTTGATAGGCACCGCCGGCAATCGTGCCGAGGATCGGCCGGATGTTGTTGAACTGCGCCTGGGCTTCATTGACCGTGAAGTTGGGGAACGCCGGATCGCGCCCGCCCTTGGCGTACTGATCGCCGATGCCGATGCCCCAGCTGTTGTTGATGATGCGCGCGCCGCTGGCGACCAGCGCATCCCAACCGGCTTTGTACACCGCGCCATCGTTGCCCAGGATGATCCCGTCTTCCGGGCCGGGGTCGCCGTTTTCGGCGCTGATGATTTGTGCGTTGAACGCCACGCCATGCATCGGCCCGCCGTCGCGGTTACCCGCCGCAATGCCGCCGACATGGGTGCCGTGGTTGCCCAGCTTGCCGTTGGAGCCCAGGGACGGCGTGCCGTCATAGCGAAACGCATCACCGGCCTTCACCGGGATGTACGGGTCGGTGTACTGGCGGATGCCCTCGGTGACGATCGTCACCACTTTGCCCGGGCTGGCGAATTCCGGATGCTGGGCGTACACCGGCTGGTCGAAGATGCCCAGCTTGACGCCCTTGCCGGTGTAGCCGGCGGCGTACGCGGTGTCGGCGTGCACGGCGCCCAGGCCCCAGTCGGCCTTGAACTCGTTGCTGCGCCAACTGGCGGCATCGCCCGGCTTGCCGGTTTCCACATAGGGTGCGGCCTGGGCGGTTTGCATGCTTGCGAGGCCGCTGGCCAGGCAGCACAGCAACGCGCCGTACGGCACGCGGCTCAACGCCTTGAGCGGATAGCCCGGGCCTGTGTGGAGGGCAATGGTGAACCCTGACTTGCGTTTTTTCACGGTGACCTTCCTTAGTTTTCTTATTGCCAGTAGGTGAATCACTTTCCCTGTGGGAGGGGGCTTGCCCCCGATAGCGGAGTGTCAGTCGCCGGATGTACCGGCTGACCCACCCTCATCGGGGGCAAGCCCCCTCCCACATTTGATTTGTGGTGTGCCTTAGAACTGCCAGTTCAGGCTCAGCCCCACGCCCTGGGTTTTCCCGCGCCCGTCCAATTGGCCGTTGTAATCCAGATTGACCCGTGTCGACGGGCTCAGCGCCAGGCTCGCCTGCAGCCCTACCAACGCGGCGTCGCGCAGCAACGGTGCGCTGCGCACGGCAAAGGACGGCCCGCCGGCGACAAACGCCAGGTGTTCCTCGGATTCCACCGCCGTCAGGCTGTGTTGCCAGCCCAGCGAGCCGGACAGTTCCAGTTGCTGGTGGTCGTTCAACGCCAGGGTTTTCAGGGCGCGCACGCCAAGGGTGCCGAGCACCGCATCACGTCGGTCATCGCCGCGCTCCAGGGCCGCGGCCGCGCCTTTTTCGTGGAACGAGTCACTGTCCAGGTGCACGTAGGCCAGGTTGGCGAAGGGTTCCAGTGCCAGCGGTTGCAGGTGAATGCGGTACGCCGCTTCGGTGAACAACTGCGCGGTGCGCGCCTCCAGCTTGGTCTTTTGCTTGCCGCTGACCTCGCCGTATTGCAGGTCGCGCTTCACATCGCCGCGATGCCAGCTGTAGGCACCGCCGACACTCAAGCGCCAGTCGCCCAGCTCACGCCCGGCATAGGCGCCGAAGTGGTAGCTGTCGATGGACGCCGAGGAATGGGTGCCGCCGCCCATGTTCAATGAGCTGTCGCTATAGCCGGCGACCACACCGACACGGGTCTGTTCGTCCAGTGCGCCGTCGACACCCGCCAGCAAACCGCCGAGGGAGGTGGTGGAACCCGCCGTTTCACTGCGCGCATCCGACTTGCCCCAGGCGCCCAGGGCCTTGAACCACAGGTTGCGTTCACCGGCCACCGGCACATGGCGCAGGCGCTCGCCCACCGCGTCGCGCAACTGGCGGCTGTCGTTGATCAACATCGCGCCCACGGCCGGGTAGATTTCACCGGACAGTTGCTGCAAGCCCTGTTGCGCCGTGGCAATCGAGTCGGATTGCAGCAGGCTTTCGTACACCGGGTTGCCGGCCCCCAACTGCTCGGCGGCCGCGGCGACGGCGCGCTGGTTGCGGGTGGCGGCGACGCTGGCGAAGCTGGCGTCATTGCGCCCCACCGCCAGTTGCACGCCGTTGGCGGCGTAATCCAGCGTGCCGCCGAGGAACAGATAGTTCGGCAGCACCTGGCCGAACTGGCCCTGGATACCGCCGGCCGCCTCGAGAATCGAGTATTGCCGGCCGATCAGGCTCTGGGCCTGGCTCTGGCTTAATAATGTCGGGCTGTTTTCCAGGGCCAGGGTGACGGTACCGCCCCCCAGCACGGCCTTGCCGCCGGCGATGATGCGGTCGCTACGGGTGGGGGTGAGTTCAACTGCATAGGTGGAGCCTGCGCCCAGGTTCACATCCCCGGCTACCTGCAAGGTGCCCACCGAGTTACCCGGCGCCACGCGCCCGCCGCTATTGACCGACAGCGCACCGATCCGCCCGGAGCCGCCGAGGGTGCCGCTGTCGTTGACCGTTACGGCCGAGGTCAACGCGCCGTTCACCGCCAGCAGGCCGCCGTTGACGGTGGTTGGGCCGCGATAGGTGCTGTCGCCGCTGAGCACCAGGCTGCCCGCGCCGGATTTGATCAGGCTGCCTTCGTACACGCGGTTCGCCGCTGCCTGATCACGCGCGCTGCCCACGGCGTAGTCGGTCTGGTCCTGCTGGCTGGCGCTGGCGCTCAGGCCGTTCTGCCAGCCTTTATCGAGCAGGGTTTGCTGCCAGGCGCTGTGTTCGGCGCGGTCTTCGGCCTGACGCTGGAGCAAGGCCTGGTCGGAGATGCCATTGCTCCACACATCGCCCTGCCCGGCGGCGAGGTTCACGTTCATTGCGCCGAGCAACTGCCCCGGCCCGTGCATGGCCCGGCCGAGGTCCGGCACGCCCCAGCCGACGATGGCGTTGGGGGCCTGGGTGATTGAGCCGTCAAGCTGCGTGGCGGTGGTCAACAGTACCTGCAGCGCCTGTTCGTTGGTCATGTAGGGATAGCGCTCCATCACCAGCGCCAGGGCGCCGGTGGCATGGGGCGCGGACATCGAGGTGCCGGATTTCACCCCATAACCGCCGTCCGGGATGGTGCTGTTGATCAGCGCACCCGGGGTGGATATGCACCAGTACTTGGCGATGCCGCACTTGTTGTACTTCTGGTTGTTGGCCTTATCCAGCCCCGACACCGCCAGCCAGTGACCTTCCAGTTCCGGCTGGAAGTACGGCAGCGCCGAGCGCACGCTGGCATTCGCATAGCCGCTGTTGCCGGCGCTGAACACGTTGATCACGCCGGCCTTGGCCACATCCGCCGCCGCGTCCAGCCAGGTACCGCGGTTGTAGTGCTGGGCGTAGGCCGCGTGCAGGTCACCGAGGGTCTGGTAGCTGACGTCCTTGGGTTGGCTGCCCCAGCTGTTGTTGATGGCGCGCACGCCGGAGTCCACCAGGGCGCTGTACACCGTCTTGAAATACTTGGGGTCCGGGGTCGGGCCGAACAGGAAGCTGTCGTTGGCGTTGGTGTTGCCGACGTAGACCTGTGCGTTGTACGCCACGCCATGCATGCCCACGCCGTCGCGCGCCGCGCCCATGGTGCCGGTGACGTGCGTACCGTGGGAGTCGTTGTTCGGGTTGAGCGCGCCCGTGGTGCTGAAGGCACTGCCATCGACGTACGTGCCGCTGGCGGTGACCGGGCGGAAGCGCTCTTTGGACGCTTCGGGGTGATTGGCGTCGAACCCCGAATCCAGCGCGCCGATTTTCACGCCCTTGCCGCTGATTCCGGCGGCATAGGCTTCATCGGCCTTCATGCGCCCCAGGCCCCAATCGCTCTGGTATTCGGCGGAACGCCAACTGGCGGGGTTACCCGCTTGGCCGGTCTCGGTGTATTGCGCCTGCGCCGCAACGGACAACAGCAGCAATGAGCCTGCGGTGAAGGGTTTGAACCGTGGTGAATCGGTGATCATCCGTACACTCCTGTTTTATTGTTATGTCGTGCCCCTACCGCGTTCGCTCCGGGCCGAAGGCTTCGTCCACCTTGGCCAGGTCGGTGTCGCGCAGGTTGCCCGCGTAGTAATGCAATTTGGTCCAGGCCATCAGGTAGTCGTACCGCGCTTGGGCGAGGTCGCGGCGGGTGCTGTAGAGCTGTTGCTCGGCGTTCAACGCATCGAGGTTGACCCGCTCGCCGCCGAGGATGCTTTGCCTGGTCGACACCACCAGTGCCTCGGCCGAGGCCAGCGCCTTCTGATAGGCGCGCAGCTTGCTCACCCCCGACAGGCACGCGCTGAACTGGCGACGCAGTTCGATCAGGGTTTCGCGGGTCTTGCCTTCCAGTTCGTACTCGGCCTGCTCCATGGCGCGGCTGGCCTGGCGCGTGGAGGCCGAAATAGCGCCGCCGGCATACAGCGGCAGGCTGACTTCGACGCCGATGGTGTTGGTGTCGTAGCGCTGGTTGTAGGTGTTGCCGCTGTCCGATTCCTGCTTGCGCGAACTGGCATAGGCGGTAATTTTCGGCAAGTGCCCGGCGCGGTTGCGCTCCACTTCATAGCGCGCCACTTCCAGGGACTGGCGCTGCGAGGCCAGCACCGGGTTGTTGGTCAATGCCAGTTCGTGCCAGGTGGCGTAGTTGGCCGGGCTCAGGCTGAACGCGGCGAAGCTCTGGTTCAGCGGTGCGAGGTCGTCGATATTGACGCTTTGCACACCGATCAGCGCGCCCAGTTCGCGCAGGGAGGCATCCTGCTCATCCAGGGCCTGGATCTCTTCGGCGGTGGCCAGTTCATAGCGCGATTCAGCTTCCAGGATGTCCGTGCGGGTGCCCTCGCCCGCCTTGAACAAGTGTTCGTTCTGCTGGAACTGCTGCTCGAACGCTTTCTTCTTGGCGCGGGCGATGTCGATCTGGTCCTGGGCGAACAACGCCTGGGTGTAATAGCTCAACACCCGCACCAGCAGGGCCTGGCTCTTGTCGCGAAAGCTCTCGTCGGCAAACAGCGCCTGGGCCACGCCCTTGCGGTAGTTGGCGTAGGCTTCGTAGTCGAACAGCGGCTGTTGCAGGCTGAAGGTGGAACCGTAGCTGTTGTAGTTGCGGTCGTCGCGATAGCTGCCGCCACGGCCGTCGGGCAGGTGCGCTTCGGAATTGTTGCGGCCCTTGTTGTAGTTGTACGACAGCCTCGGCAGCAGGCCGGCGCGGCCGATGGTGCGGTTTTCCAGGCCGGCGTCGCGCTCCTTGATCGCGCCGAGGAACACCGGGTCGTTGCGCAGGGCCTGCTCGTACACATCGAACGGGCCCATGGCGGCGTGGGCACTGGCGCAAGTGAACAGCAAGGCGATGAACACAGGCTTCATGTTCATTCCTCGGTCAACGCGGAGCCGGCGCGGTCCAGCAGCGGCTTGAACAGATAGTTGAGCAACGAGCGTTCGCCGGTGCGCACGAACATCTCGGCGGGCATGCCCGGCTTGATCACCAGCCCGTGGAGTGTTTCCAGCGCCGCCTCGCTGACCGTGGTGCGCAGCACGTAATACGGCGCACCGGTCTTTTCATCGAGCATCTGGTCGGCGGAAATCAGGCTCACCTCTCCCGGCACGCGCGGGGTGCGGCTCTGGTTGAAGGCGGTGAAAAGGATGTCCACCGGCAAGTGCGTGCCGACCTTGTCCACCAGGTGCACCGGCAAATGCCCTTCCACTTCCAGGCGCGTGCCTTGGGGCACGATCTCCAGCAACGTTTCCCCGGCCCGCACCACGGCGCCCTCGGTGTGTATGCCGAGGTTGACCGCGATGCCATCGGCCGGCGCGTTGATTTCGCTGTGCTGCAGGTCGAACCCGGCGGAGGTGAGCTGCTGCTCCAGGGTCAGGCTGCGCAGCTGCGCGTCGGCCAATTGGCTGCGCACTTCCTTCTGGTATTCCTCGCTGTGCTGCTGCAATTTGAGGCGCGACTCGACAATACCCTGCTCGATGCGGCCACTCTCGCCGGCGTTTTGCGCCAGGTCCTGCTGCACCTGGGACAACTGGCGCTGGTAGTCCATCAGACGGTTGCGCGGGATATAACCGTTGTCGGCCAGCGGTTGCAGGCTGCTCAGCTGGTCGCGCAGGGATTGCGCCTGGGCGGTCAGGTCGCTGCGGGCACGGCGCATGCCGCCCAACTGCGACGTGGCGCCGTCGATGCTCGCCCGAATGCCGGCCTGCTCACGGGCAAAGGCTTCGCGGCGGCTGCTGAACAGTTGGCGCTGGCCTTCAAGTACCAGCGCCAGGGCCGGGTCGGGGTTGTCGCTCAGTTGCGCGGGGAAGCTGACGCCGGGCAAGTTGTCACGTTCACTCTGCCAGCGTGCGGCGCTGGCCCAGGCCATACGATACTGGGCTTGCAGCGATTGCACGTCGGCCTGGTGCTGGGTCTGGTCGAGGCGAAACAGCGGCTGGCCTTGTTTCACCACCTCGCCTTCGCGCACCAGAATCCGGCTGACCACGCCGGGGCTGAGGGTCTGCACGGCCTTGCGCTTGCCCGACACCACCACCGTGCCCTGCACCGGAATGCCTTGATCCAGCGGCGCCAGGCTGGCCCAGAGGAAAAACCCGCCGGCGCCGACCACGGTCAGCAGCCAGCCCATGCGCACGAAGAAGCGCGCGTCGTGTTGTTCGTAAATCATGCACGTATCCTTACTGCTTGACGCAAAACGTGTAGGAGCGAGCTTGCTCGCGAAAAGCGCACAGGCACTGTGGGTATCCAATCGGAGGGCGTCATCGTTGACGACTTTCGCGAGCCAGCTCGCTCCTACCGCCGGTTTTTTCCCTGGGTGCCTCGTGCTGGCCGGACAACGCGCGCAGCACGTCCTGGCTCGGTCCGAACGCCTGCAACTGGCCTTCGCTGAGCACCAGCAATTTGTCGGCCTGGGCCAAGGCGGAGGAACGGTGCGTCACCAGCACCACGCTGCTGCCCTGGGCCTTCATCTGCATGATGGCGCTGGCCAGTGCGGCTTCACCAACGGTGTCGAGGTTGGAGTTGGGCTCATCCAGCACGATCAGGCGCGGCCCGCCGTACAAGGCGCGCGCCAGGGCCACGCGTTGCTTCTGCCCGCCGGACAGGCCGCCGCCGTTGTCGCCCAGAACGGTGTCGTAGCCCTGGGGCAGGCGCAGGATCAATTCATGCACCCCGGCCTGCTGCGCCGCCTTGACCACCTGTTCCGGGTCGGCTTCGCGAAAGCGCGCGATGTTGTCGGCGATGCTGCCGCTGAACAGTTCGATGTCCTGGGGCAGGTAGCCGATATGGGGGCCAAGGTCATTGCGGTCCCAGCGGTGAATATCCGCGCCGTCCAGGCGCACGGTGCCGGCCAGGGTCGGCCATACCCCCACCAGCACCCGGGCCAGGGTGGACTTGCCCGAGCCCGAAGCGCCCAGCACGCCCAGCACTTCGCCGGCGCCCAGGTTGAAGCTGACGTGGTGCAGGGTCGCCAGGCGTCGACCGGGCGGGCCGGCGCTGACCTGCTCGAAACTGACCTGGCCCTTGGGCGCAGGCAAGGCCATCTGCTCGCCTTCCGGAGGGAACTCACGCAGCAATTCGTCGAGGCGCTGGTAGGCCAGCTTGGCCGAGCTCCATTGTTTCCATACCGCGATCAGCTGGTCGATGGGGCTGAGGACCCGGCCCATCAAAATGGAGCCGGCGATCATCATCCCGGCAGTCATATCGCCCTTGATCACCAAAAAGGCGCCCAAACCCAATACCAACGATTGCAGGCACAGCCGCAAGGATTTGCTCAGGGAAGTGATCACCGAACCGGTGTCGCTGGCCTGGTTCTGCAAGCCGAGGAACTGCGAATGTACCGCGAACCAGCGCTGGCGCAGCGCACCGAGCATGCCCATGGCCTGGATGGTTTCGGCATTGTGCAGATGGCTGGTGGCCAACTGCGTCGACTGCTGGGAAAAACCGCTGGCGTCACCCAGCGGCTTTTTGGTCAGGTACTCATTCAGGCAGGCCAGGCCGATCAGCAGCACCGCGCCCGCCGTGGCCAGTACGCCAAGCCACACGTTGAACAGGAAAATCACGAACAGGTAGATGGGAAACCAGGGCGCGTCGAAAAACGCGAACAGCGCAGGCCCCGTAATGAACTGGCGAATGTGGGTCAGATCGCCCAGGGATTGCCCCGCATGCCCCTGCCCGCGTTGCAGGTTGCGTTCGAAGGCGGCCTGGTAGACGCGCAAGTTGAACCGTCGCTCCAATTGGCTACCGATGCGGATCACCACAAAACTGCGGATCACTTCCAACAAGCCAATAAAGGCAAAGAACCCGACGACCATCAGCGTCAACATCACGAGCGTCGTTTCATTCTGGGAGGACAGCACGCGGTCGTACACTTGCAGCATGTAAATCGATGGCACCAGCATCAACAGGTTAATCAAGGCGGTAAAACAGCCAATGCTGATCAAGATGCTCTTGTATTCACCCAGCGCCTTGAACAAGGGCGCAACAGCTTGGGGCTTGGCCATATCTTCTTATCTTCCCTGAACCCGGATAACGCGCAATAGTTGCCCAACCCCTGATTAAGGCGCGGCCAACTAACAAATGAAGTTATAAGCTTATAACTGGAAACTAAGGCGTGCGTCGCAATGCAACTACCGCACCGGATTTAGTGCGCCCCTCATACTCGCCTTCCGCCTGGCGGTTCAAGTGCGTGATCCCGCTGCCTTCGGCATTCATCAGCCAGATACCGTCCGGGGTGGGCGACCAGGTCAGGGGCTTCTCACCCAGCCATTGCGCCACGCACGCTACATCGCCGCCCAGGCGGTTGGCCTGCTCTTGCAGGTCCAGCGCGCACACCTGGTCACCCTGGTGCAACTGCCAATGCCCCGCCAATTGCGCGGTGCTGGGTAAAACAAGACTGCTCGCCATTGCATGGGCTCCTGCCGACACGATCAAAAGGGTCAACCACTTGGAAAAACGCTGCATCGTCTGGCTCCATCCTGGAACGCGGCGCCTGCGCGCCGCGCTTTACATCACGCCACGATGTCGCTGGCAGCCGCCTGGCCAACGGTGGTGACGAGGAAATCCGCCACGCCGTGCCCGGAGAAGTCCACCGCCAACGTACCCAGGTTGGTACCTGAGGCGTAGGACAGAACTGCGTCGCCGGCATGCCCGGTAAACGCATTGACGAAGGTCACGCCCGCACCCTTGGTGATACCGGACAGGTCGATCTTGTCCGAACCCGAGGTGAAGTCAAAGATCTTGTCTGCGGCCCCTGGCCTGGAGTCGGAACTGGCACCGTACACGAATGTATCGCTGCCGGCGCCGCCCCACAGTTGGTCCGCACCGCCACCGCCGTAGATGAGGTCGTTGCCGGCCCCGCCCTTGATCAGGTTGGCCGCCTGGTTACCAATGATCAGGTCATTGCCCGCGCCGCCGAACGCGTTCTCGATGGTGACGCCCTTGGCAATGGACACGTTGCCCACCAGGCCGCCAACGTCGGAGAACGAGGTCGCATTGAGGTTGATCTTCTGGTTCTGGGTAAAGCCGGAGAAGTCCAGGGTGTCGTTGCCGCCACCGTCCCATACCGAGAACACCAGCTTGTCGGCATTGGATGTGGCGCTGAGGAAATCACGCCCGGTGTTGGAGTTGAAACCGTAGGTGGTATCACCGGCGCGGGTGTTGACGTTGGCACCGTAGAGCTTCTGGATCGCGGCAATGTCGTCGATCAGCGGACCGGAAGCATAAGCCTCGACCCCGCCCTTGCTGAAGTTCTGGTTGGTGTTGCTCTCGCTCCAGTAACTCATGAGGCTATAGCCACGCGTGTCCTGTCCATAGGTCGCGTCTTTATAGCTCGGGTTGCCGTTCCCGGCGTTGTAGTCGCCAGGGTGAGCCAGGCCCAGGGTGTGACCGATTTCGTGGGTCAGGGTCTGCCGGCCATAGTTGTTCAGGTCCGGCGCCTTGTTCTGCGTGTAGCTGTTGTTGGTCAGGTACCACGAGGTGCCGTCGTAGCCTGCGCCGGTGCCGGGCAGGTAAGCGAACGCCGCCGCGCCGTCCTGGCCACCGCTGTAGTTGCCGAAGGTCATATGCCCGTCGCCGCCGGAGGCCTTTTCGGTAAAGGTCACGTTGGCCACATCCGACCAGGATTGCATGGCCAGCGCGGCCTGTGCTTTCTGCTGGGCGTTGAATTGGCTGAAGCCCGAGATGCCATGTTTGTTCATGGTGCTCTGGGTAGCCGAGGTGAGGAAGGTGTAGGTCAGATCGATCTTGCCGTTGCCATCAAAGTCCCGGTACGCGGCGCCATCCCGCAGCAGCTGGGTGGCTGCCTGGTCCACGCTGTAGGACGGTTTGCCATTGACCGTGAGGTTGCCGCCACGGTCGTACAAATGGCTGAAGCTATCGATTTGCGAGTAAGCAGTGCTGGCTTGCGCGGCAGATACAATAGCCTTGTCTTTTACTTTTGACATAAACGTACTTCCTTGTTTGCAAGTGCATCAGTCTTTGTTCGATAGGAACCTCGCGGGCGAGGATAGTCCTATCACTCACCTCTTTTGAAGGCGTAAGAAAACTGACACAACTTGAAATCTTTCGTCTACACATATTTCACTGATGAAAAGGTGATGCAGGTTCAACATAGGAAGTCTCGCGCAGTATTTATTGGGCGTGCTTGCTCATTGCGCGCCTAATCTAAGCCCAGCGTTATTTAAATATTAAATAGCGCTAAAGCGCTTTAACTCAGCGCCGTACTTGAATAATGGATCCAATATATTGACACGGTGGCATAAGCAATATTAATGAGCCACTATCTGCAGATTAAAGTATCACTGGTCTGCCCCCGGATGCCGGGACACGGGCCAACTTGACGGGGATTGAAGAGAATCAATGTCAGGTATACCTCGTATATCAGCGAACTCTCCATTAGCGTTGAACGCCGTGATCAAAAAGGAACCCCTGCATGGACCCCTGTGATCTGCCCTGCCGAAAGAATGTCCGGGCCCTCCTGCTCAATCCACATGATCAAATTCTATTGATGCAGGTGACCCTGCCTGACCGGACCTTCTGGTGCACCCTGGGTGGCGGAATCAAGCCGGACGAAAGCCTTCAAGACGCCGCACAACGTGAGCTGTTCGAGGAAGCGGGATACCGCCCCGAAGAACTTTCTCAAGGGCGCCTGGTGTGGACGGGAAAACATACATTAATGCGTAATGGCACGCCGGTTCTTCTGGATGAGTCCTTTCTGCTCTATCGGGCTACCCGCGTCGACTTCACGACACGGCATCAGACCGACGAAGAGAAAGCCGTGGTCAAGGAGATGCGCTGGTGGAGCGTCGAGGAAATCAATCACACCGAACAATTCATCGTGCCACCGCGCCTGGGACATTACCTGCAACGCCTGCTCACTCAAGGCCCTCCCGCTTCCCCAGAGCTGATCCAGTTAGCGGATGAGTCAGGACGTTGACTTGATTTGCAACGACGTGTCGCCCATGCCGTGGCGTCTCTCGCCAGCCTGGCGGCCGGCAAGACATGATCCAGGTCAAGGAACCGCCGAACGGACCTGAAAAAGTCGCCTTCCCTTTGCGAACGAATGCTATTTTTAGTGCTCGACACCAGGGCTATTGAAGGTCCTGGCCCCTGCCGCGAGCTAAAGGAAGCGCTCAATGAACAAGGTGGGCAATATGAACAAAGTGACCTTTCCCAACGCGTGCCAGTTGATGCGCTGGCATTTTCATCCGATGGGCTTCGAAGGGAGCATGGACGCCCCCGGCAGCATGGTGGCCCGCCTGTTCGATCGGACCAGCGGCGAGACACTGATCGCCATCGCCGGCATTCCCTGCGCCACTGTAATGAACGCCGCCGATGTGGAGCGCATCATCGAGGCAGTGGAAGATGAGCTCGAGAGTTTTGTACCGCCGCTGTCATTGCGGGCTTGATCAATTACCGCAGGCCAATGAGATCCAATTGTGGGAGGGGGCTTGCCCCCGATGGCCATAGGTACCTACACAACTCAGCAGCGCCCAACAGTAACCACGATGCGAAGCGAGCCGCTCTTGATCTTGATCTGCTTTTGATCCTAGGCGCCCCGTTAAACCACGCGGGCCGAACGCAGGCTTGAATCCGTGGGTAACCCGGCAGGACGCCGGGTTAGCCGCACTGGGCCATGGATGGCCCATTGCGGCGGCCCACGGATT
>NZ_CVTN01000084.1:0-37109 GCF_900004915.1 Pseudomonas sp. 31 R 17 | reverse complement strand
GAGGTGCCGAGTGGTGGGGCAAGAGCCCTTTGGTTACTTTGGGGCTTTTCCAAAGTGACCCGCCGTCAGGGCGGAACCCTAAGTGGCCGTTACCTGAATAATGGATATGTACTCGGTCTGATCCAAGATACTGGCCAGCCCAGAGGCCGCCATCGGGGGCAAGCCCCCTCCCACATTTAGATCGCATTGAGGCCGATTAACCGCGTTGATCGTCGAAAAACGCCTTCTTGCCGTCCACCCGCTCCGATGCCCTTGGCACATTCACCGCCTGGCCTTCAGGCTTTTCCACGTACCAATAACAGTGGCTCACCGCTCGCGTGATGCCGACGTAGGCCAGGCGCAGCACCTCGTCTTTTTGTGCGTTGTCATACGCCTCGCTGTCGCCATCCTTGCCCAGGCCCGCCATGCGATAGACCTGGTTCTTGTAGGGCGAGCTGGTGAGGTGCTGGCAGTCACCCAATAGAAACACCGCGTCCGCCTGCAGCCCCTTGGCACTGTGATAGGTCAGCTGTTTGAGCCTGCGCGCCTGAGGCGGCAAGCTAGAATCCAGATTAACTACGGACTGAATATGCTCTTGTATCAATAACTTATCGCTGCCTTTTCGATACAACATCAAGATCGTATCGCCCTGCTGATAATGCTCGAGCAGCTGCTGCGCCAGTGCCGCGTCGTCGCGCTCGCGCACTGCCACGGGCACCAGCGGCTTGGGCTCGCCACTGGCCCTGGCCTTTTTACCGGGAATGGCCGGCGCGCTGCGCACGATGTGCTCGGCAGCATCGATGATGTGCTGATGGCTGCGATAGTTCTCAGCCAGCATCACCCGCGTGGTAGTGGGCGATGCAAACTCTTGGTTGAATTCCATGAAGTACTTGGGCGAACTGCCGCGCCAGCCGTAGATCGACTGCCAGTCATCCCCCACGCACAGCAGCGATGAACGCTGCGCCCCGCGTCCGACATGCATGGCCGGGCCACGGCTGCGGATTTCGCGCAGGCTGGCACGGATCCACGAAACAATCTGCGGCGATACGTCCTGGAACTCGTCGATCATCAGGTGCGACATCGACCGCAGCAGTGGGTCGCTGAGCAGCTTGAGGTTTTCCGGGGTATTTTCGCCAAACAACGAAAACATGCGGTTATAGGTCATGATCGGCGGCGATTGATCGAGCAAGTGATCTTCCAGGGCCTTCCAGAAAATGCCCAGGGCCTCGAAGAACAAGCGGTCCGGGTCGTCCTTGGCAAAGCTCATGCGGCCCACGGCGCCGGGCACATCCAACCCGAGGTTCTCGATAAAACCGGCGGCCATCACAAAGCAGTCCAACAGCGGCGCCGAAGCAAGCTCACCCTTGACCTTGTAATCGAACCCCGGCCCGGCCGTGGCGTCGCCCGCCAGACTGCTTAACAACCTAGTTGAAGACTCATAGTTATCCAGCCATATCAAAGGCTTGCGACAGAAAGCTTGAAACAGGGTGCGCTTTACCGCCCACTCCGCGCGCACTGACAGCTTTGAGTTGGGCCGGCTGATCTGGGGGCTTTCCCGCGAATCAAAGCCCAGCACCACCCACGCGTCCAGCTCGGGGATATAGCCATGGCAATGAAATGTCGCCCCATTGATGTCGAACGCCTGCCGGCTCGGCTCGATACCCTTGATCGGCCAGGCGCCGGCGCGAAACCACAGATCCTCGATGACGTCGCAGAGTTCTTCATCACGCCTGGCCGCCAGCTCCGTCACCGCCATGCGCTTTTGTACATCCGGGTGATCACGCTCCAACTCCTTGAGTTGCAGCCCATGGCGCGCCAACGGCGCGATCAACTCACGAAAACGCGCGTGGCTGCCGTGCAAGCGGTGGTAGCAGGCATTCATCTGTTGGCGCTGGGCGTCGTTGATGCGCAAGTCGAACGGGTTGCTGTCGGCGTCCTCGAAGCCGGCGCCGAGGTTCTCGAACGCCTGCAGTCGCTCAAAGCCCGACAGGCTGCGCACCATCGGCAGGATGCGTGAGTGAAAGGTGCGCACCACCGCCTGGGCCTCTTTTTGGCCAAGGGGTTGGCCCCACAGGCTGAGAATCTGCATGAGCTTGTGGATGAAGTCCTTGCGCGACTCGCGGGTGAACGTCACCACGGTCATCGAACTCAGCTCGAAGCCCAGGTAATGGGTGAGCAGCAGGATGCGCAGCACCAGGGAGGTCGACTTGCCGGCGCCGGCGCCTGCAATCACTGAAGTCGAGGGCGTGTCGCTGAAGATCATCTTCCACTGCGCGGCGCTCGGCTGGGCGTGGGCCGGCAGCAAACGCGCCACGTCGGCCTTGATGCGCTTTTTAATGTCGGCGGTCAGGGGCAATCGCCAGTCATCGAACAGGTTGTCATCAATGCCCGGAGCACGGGGTTCATCGCTACGAAAATCGCGAATCAGCAGGACTTGCCGGCCCTCTTGCAAACCGTCCGCCTTGCCCTCGCGGTAGCCGTACTCCACACCGGCTTCGTGCCCACTGCGAAAACCGTCGGCTTGACCATGCAACCAGGAGAAACGGTGTTGAGCGCGCAACCGCGTGAGGCCGTGTCCGAACAGACGCGCGGCAAGCCGTTTCAACAGCGGCATTTCCGCCAGCGGGCGCAATTCGGGGGGCAGATCAGGCTGTGGATGCGGCACGCGGACTCCTGGGATGAGCTGGGTTTCGACAGTGCACCATGGTCGCCGGAATTGACCCCAAGTTCCAGCCAAATGCTTTGCTGTCATGCAGTTAGGCGATGA
This sequence comes from Pseudomonas sp. 31 R 17, assembly GCF_900004915.1. NCBI lineage: Bacteria > Pseudomonadati > Pseudomonadota > Gammaproteobacteria > Pseudomonadales > Pseudomonadaceae > Pseudomonas > Pseudomonas sp. 31 R 17. The sequence goes on along the minus strand of NZ_CVTN01000084.1, from coordinate 34,363 downwards.
AGTGAAAGTTATTGCCCTAATTTCCCATCGAATCAATAGATAGGATTGAGGCAGTTTTTACGCTTTTTATCGATCATGCGCTGTTGGATCATAGGGTCATCAACAGGAGACGATCATGCTTGAACTTCGACCCTTCAACACCCTCGGCGGCGCCCACCATGGCTGGCTCGACGCCCATCACCATTTCTCGTTTGCCGAATACCACGACCCCGAGCGCATGCACTGGGGCAACCTGCGGGTGTGGAATGACGACATCATCGCGCCAGGCACCGGCTTCCCGCAGCACGCGCACCGCGACATGGAGATCATCACCTACGTACGCGAAGGCGCCATCAGTCACGCGGATAACCTGGGCAACAAGGGCCGCACCGAAGCGGGCGACGTGCAGGTGATGAGCGCCGGCACCGGGATTGCCCACAGCGAGTACAACCTGGAAGCCACGCCGACCAGGATCTTCCAGATCTGGATCATCCCGAACGAAGCCGGGTTGCCACCCTCCTGGGGCGCCAAGCCGTTTCCGCGAGGTGTACGCGAAGGATTCGTGACCCTGGCCAGCGGCAAGGCCGGAGACACCGAAAGCCTGCGCATTCGCGCCGACGCACGCCTGGTGGCGGCGAATCTGAAGGCCGGAGAAACGGCCGAGTATCGGCTGGACAGCGGGCGCCGAGCCTACCTGGTGCCGGCAACAGGCGTGATAGAAGTCAATGGCTTGCGCGCGCAAGCTCGAGACGGCGTGGCGGTTGCCGATGAGCAAGTGTTGCGAGTGACGGCGGTTGAAGACAGTGAAGTTGTGCTGGTCGACCTGGCCTGATCCAAGGCATCTAACTAATGCCAGTCAGTCAAACGCACACCGCCGCATGTAGGAGCGAGCTTGCTCGCGAAAAACTCACAGGCACCGCGTTTACTCAGGAAGCCCGCGTTATCGTTGACGTTTTTCGCGAGCAAGCTCGCTCCTACATAAAGCAGCCGCACCCACCCGTAACCACGATGCGAAGCGAGTCGCTTTTGATCTTGATCTCAGGCGCCCCGTTAAACCACGCTGGCCGAACGCAGGCTTGAATCCGTGGGCAACCCGGCAGGACGCCGGGTTAGCCGCACTGGGCCAGGGATGGCCCATTGCGGCGGCCCACGGATTCAAGCCTGCGTTCGGGCACACCGAGCCCAGGCGAGGTGCCGAGTGGTGGGGCAAGAGCGTTTTGCTTACTTTTGCGCTTTTCAAAAGTGAGCCGCTGTAAAAGCGGAACCATTAGCAGCCGTTACCGCAGAAACGGATATGTACTCGGTCCGATCCAACATCCTGGTCGGCCCAGAGGCCGCCATCGGGGGCAAGCCCCCTCCCACATTTGGACCTCAGGGGTGTTCAGTTACTCGGAGATCGCCCCGTCTACCAGCACCTGAGCCTCTTGCACCAACTGCTTGAGGTGATCCTCGCCGATAAAGCTCTCGGCGTAGATCTTGTAGATATCCTCGGTACCCGATGGACGCGCGGCGAACCAGCCGTTTTCGGTCATGACCTTCAAGCCGCCGATAGCCTGGTCGTTGCCTGGCGCATGGCTGAGAACCTGCTGGATGCTCTCCCCCGCCAATTGCGTGGACGTAACCTGCTGCGGCGACAATTTGCCCAGCAGGGCCTTCTGCGCCGGCGTGGCCTTGGCATCAACGCGGATAGCGAACGGCTCACCGAGTGCGTCAGTCAGGCCGCGATAGAGCTGGCTCGGGTCCAGGCCCTTGCGCGAGGTCATTTCCGCAGCGAGCAGCGCCGGGATCAGGCCGTCCTTGTCGGTACTCCAGACACTACCGTCCTTGCGCAGGAACGAAGCCCCGGCGCTTTCTTCGCCACCGAACCCCAGCGAACCTTCAAACAAGCCATCGGCAAACCACTTGAAGCCCACCGGCACTTCGTACAAACGACGGCCCATACGCGCCGCAACACGATCGATCAGGCCGCTGCTGACCACGGTTTTACCCACGGCCGCGTCGGCGCGCCAGTCGGGGCGATTCTGGAACAGGTAGTCGATGGACACCGCCAGGTAGTTGTTCGGCGCCAATAACCCGCCCGACGGGGTCACGATGCCGTGACGGTCGTGGTCAGGGTCGCAGGCGAACGCCACATCGAAGCGTTCCTTGAGGCCGATCAGCCCTTGCATGGCATAGCTGGAAGACGGGTCCATGCGGATCTGGCCGTCCCAGTCCACACTCATGAAGCGGAAGGTCGCGTCGACTTCGGTGTTCACCACGTCCAGGTTCAGACGGTAGTGTTCGGCAATCGCCGACCAGTAACGCACCCCTGCTCCACCCAGCGGATCGACGCCCAGGCGCAAGTCGGCGCTGCGGATGGCATCCATGTCGATCACGTTGACCAGGTCGGCCACGTAGCTGTTGAGGTAATCATGGCGGTGGGTGGTATCGGCCTTGAGCGCCTGGGCGTGGGTGATGCGCTTGACCCCGGCGAGCTGGTTGGCCAGCAGTTCATTGGCCTTGGCTTCGATCCACTTGGTGACATGGGTGTCGGCCGGGCCACCGTTAGGCGGGTTGTACTTGTAGCCGCCACTTTGCGGCGGGTTGTGGGACGGCGTGATCACGATACCGTCGGCCAGGCCCCGGGTGCGGCCACGGTTGTAGCAGATGATGGCGTGGGAAATCGCTGGCGTCGGCGTGTATTCGTCGCCTTCGGCGAGCATGACGTGCACGCCATTGGCGGCGAGCACTTCCAACGCACTGGCGCCGGCCGGCGTCGACAGGGCGTGGGTGTCCAGGCCGACAAACAGCGGGCCGTCGATGCCCTGGGCCTCGCGGTACAGGCAGATAGCCTGGCTGATCGCCAGCACATGCCATTCGTTGAAGCTCAGCTCGAACGAGCTGCCACGGTGCCCGGAGGTACCAAACGCCACGCGCTGGGTGGAGATCGCTGCATCAGGCTGGCCGGTGTAATAGGCCGTGACCAGTCGCGGGATATCCACCAGCAACTGGGCTGGTGCCGGCTTGCCCGCAAAAGGACTGATAGTCATGCATAAACCTCGGAAAATGAGTATTCGGAAAAATGACAGTTTACGGGGACTTGGACTACCGCGCGACGGTATCGATCCCACAACTCAAACAGAAATTTCATACCCATCAGACCTGTGCCTGCTGCAGCGCCGCAGCCAACGTATCCAGCACGATATCCAGGTTCGGATGACCGCTGAATGCATGACTCAGGCGCATATGCTGGTGATGCAGGCCGCTGAGGCTGAACAGCTCACCCGGGGCGATCACCACCTGTTGCGTCACCAAACGCTGGAACACCTGATGCATGTCCACCGCCGCCGTCGACTGCAGCCAGAAGCTGGCACCGGCGCCAGGCATTCGGTAGCTCACCCGGCCCTCCAGCCGCACATCCAGACGATGACTCATGGCCTGCGCTTGTTCGCCAAGCCGTTGGCGCAGCGTCTGCAAGTGCTGGTCAAACCGCCCGCTTTCGTACAGGCGCGCAATGGCCCGCTGGCGGATCGACGACAAACGGAATGCGCGCAACAAAAACTGGCGCTGCAATTGACTGCTCAGTTGCCGCGACAGTACAAAACCAAACGGTGCTTCCGGACCGAGGGTCTTTTCCAGTGACGAAAACACCATCAGTCGCTCGGGGTTGACCAGGTCTCGCAACGCCGTTGGGGACGGTGCGAAGCTCAGTTCGCCAAAGGTGTCATTCTCCAGCAGCCAGCAACCGTAGCGTTCCAGCAGGTGCGCTACCTGCAACCGCTCCTGTAGCGACAACACGCTGCCTGACGGCATGCTCACCACCGACGACAGCAGCACCAGATGCACCGGCTCGTGGCGCAGCAGGTGTTCAAAGGTCGTCAAATCGAAGTGGCCATCGGCCTGCCACGGCAGTTCGATAACCCGCACGCCAGCGCCCTGCAACAGGCGCAAGACCCGATAATCACAAGGTGACTCGACGACCACTACCGTGCCCTTGAGACCCAGGGCGTCGATCAGGATCTCCAGGACACCGCGCAAGTCGGCGCCGATATACACCTCATCCGCCTGCCAGCAACGCGTGGGCGAGGAGGTATACCGCGCCGCCAGCGCCGCGCGCAGCTCCCAGACGCCAGAGGGTTGCAAGCGAGTTTGCAGGTGGTGGGGATAACGGCGGATCAACTGGCGCTCCAGCGTCAGCAATGCGCCATCGAGTGAGCCCAGCAGCGCCGGTTCATCGCCGCTGAGCACCACCATGGCCGGGCGCCGCGTTGCCGCATACAGGCGCTCAAGCAAGTCGGTACCGGTAGTCATTTGCGCGTTGGCGGCCACCGGCCAGGCAAAGTAGCCTGACTTGGCCACGGAGTAGATCCGCCCTTCTTTCTCCAATATCGAGTAAGCGTACTGAATCGTCGAGATCGACACCTTCAACCGGGTCGACAGTTGCCGCAGGGAAGGCAGCTTTACCGGTGTCTCAAGGCTGACTTCATTGATCAGGTTGATCATGTAGCGGTACACCGCCTGATAGGCAAAATCGGCTTGCCGCTCTCCTCGCAGCTTCATGAGCGTCCACTCGGGCTTGCACGTACCGGCACGCTTAACGTCCCGACAACTGCGCAATCTGCGCCTGCACCCGCGCTCCGCGCCGCTTGCGTGCCTGGACGCCACGGCCCGCGTGCAGAGGCCGCTTGCGGTACAAGTGCTGCAGGAGAGGCAATGGCAGGCCACTGGTGTCAATCAGCCATTGCTGCAACATGTCGGCAGCGGGCTTGCCCTGCAACGCCTTATGCAATTCAGGAAGCCCCACCAGCATGCCGGGGTGGCACTGACGCAGGTAACCCTCCAGGCGCTCGCCGTGATGAATGAAGGGGGAGAACAACAGGCAAGTCAGTTGGCCCTCGTCCAGGCCAAAGAATCCGCTGGCGTAGGTCGTCGACAACACGCGTCCCTCGTGACTGCTCATCTCGTCGATCAGACTCTGCGGGATTTGTCGACGGCCCATCGCCCCCCTCGCCTGGTGCACGAACGCTTCGACGCCCTCCTCGTACGACAACTCCCGCAGGCAGCGGGCCTGCAGCCCATGCAGATGCGCCATGAGCAGCGGGTTGGGATAGTCAGGATGGCTGAAGTGAAAGTCGAACGGGTCCGGCTTGTGGGCCAGGAACTCGGTCAGCAGCGGCGCCGAGGCAATATCGACCTCGTCGAGCAGATCGGCCACCCCGATATAGGCCAAATGGCGGTGCCCGCCACGGCCAGTGCCCTCGGCCTCCACGAACTGCTCGCCATAGAGGTCGCGGTAGCAACCGGTGCTCCACTCCTGCATGCGCGCAAACAGGATATTGAGCGAGGCGGGCCTGCGCGGCGGCACAGTGACGCCCGCGCCCAGTGCCGCGCGCTTGAGCCAGGCCAGGTATTGGCTCTGTTTGCGTGGCGCGTCGCCGCTGACCAGGGCGTGCACGCCGCCGTTCCACGTGCTGATGCGCTGGTAGAAATCCCCCATGGCCAGGTAAGTATCGTTGCACAGCGTTGCGCGGACATCCCCGGACGTCAGGTGCCCGATCATCAGCCTATTGCGCTGGCTGACCTCACGGCCAGCGATGGATGCCGGCCGCTGATGATGGAAAGGCTGCACCTCCTGGTTTTCCACCATCAACAGCTCCACGCGAGGATCATCGTGGAAAAACAGCGCGCCGTAGCCCTCGTTCAGACTGTCGAGCGTCGCCTGGGTCATCCCGGCATGCCGCAACGTTGCGACCCGCAGGTGAAAAGTCTTGGGCGCACGGCCAGCGATGCTCAACTGCGCCGCTCGCAGCAGCGCCAGGGTATAACTGCTTACCTCGCCACCGCCGTGGGCGATCAACACTTTGTAGTTGGCCACTTGTTCCATGCCGCCTGCCGCCACCACTATGCGCTGGATCAACAATTGGAGTGCAGTCCTTTCGGCGCGCGTGAAGTGCCCCATCAAACGTTGCAGAACTTGCTGATAAACATAGTTCATGGCTTGTTCGTGAATTGCGCTCATCGTTCTACTACCTGAGTTGAAATATCAGTTTCAAAGCAACTTTTGATACCGCTGCTTGACCCATTACATCTGTCGGCTTGTCTTCCGCTGGAGGGCACAAAGATGATTAAACACTAGCACCTGGAAACAAGATCGCCGGTGCAGGCACCTGAGCCGCGCACGACCGAACCTACGCGCAGACGCGAAAATACAGGGCCCCGTGTGGTCACGTCGCACACCCTAGGAATATTCCGACAGCTTCCTACAGCGCCCTAACTAACAAACTAGCGAAACTTCCGACAAATATTAAATCACCCATTTAATCCTGCTCCTGACAACAAGGTCGGATGTTCTGAGCGCATTTCTGCAGCCAGGGTATCGCTTGATTAGTTCGCTGACGCGAGACAGTAGTGTGCAATAGCTAATCATTGCTCAATCCTTGAGATGATGGTGAAGCCACAATTATCGGCGCTCAAACAATGATTAATAGATACAGAACAACGCAGGAAAGCAGCTCAGATGATCTGCAGCGCGAACTTCAGTAACGCCCGCACGACAGCGCCGCGCTGGATTTCAGGGCGGCGTGAGGGCAAAAGGTATTGTTTACGGGGCGCAACGCCCTCGGAGCGGCTCAACCCTGGCGCGGGTTAAGCCCTGACAAATGGCGCATCTGCCGTATCCGCGCAGACGCTGGAGCATTCATTTGCGAATACTCCTACAGCTCAAACAGCTTCAACCTGCAACGCAACCCGTTCGCGGCACGGGCATTCGTCCATGTAGCGATGAGCTTCAACGAACTGGCTGAACGGAAACACGGTGGTTTTCAGCGGTACCAGTACCCGGTCGGCGGTCAGTTGGTTGATATCCCGCAAGGCCCGCTGCAACGCCACGTGGTCCTGAATGATGCCCAGCTCCGGCTTGCCGGTGAAGTTGCCGATGCAATGCACGAAGAACTGAATATTCTTCTGGAACGCCGCACAGGCGGGGAACGGCGTCTGGTTGCCGCCCTGCAGGCCGTACAACACCAGGCTGCCCCGTGGCGCCAGCACATCACCAAGCAACGACATCTGCGGCCCGCCGAGGCCGTCGAACACCACATCGACACCACGATCGCCGGTGATCTTGTTGATTTGCATGAGCAGGTCCTGCTCTTCGGTGACGATCACTTTTTCCGCCCCAAGGGACAGCAGGTACTCGCGCTCGTCGCTGTCTTTGGTCGCGGCAATCACGCGTACACCCAGGGCTTTGCCCAGCTGCACAAACGAAGGCCCGGCGCAGTGGCTGGCGTCGGTCACCAGGGCAAATTGCCCGGGTTTGACCCGTGCCAGGTCCATGTAGGCGAAATACGCAATCAACAGCGGCGTGTAATGCACGCTGGCTTCAATGGGGCTCAGGACATCCGGGTAACGGGTCAGGGCCGAACGCGGCAGGACAATCTGCTCGCCATACACCGGGTAATCGTTAGGGCTTTCGGCGGGGAAACTGGCGACCTTGTCGCCCACCGCCAAATCGTCCACGCCTTCGCCTAGGGCGACCACCACACCGGCCATTTCATGACCCAGGCCAGACGGCAGACGTGCATGGGACGACGCCAGGTTCTGGCGCCACAGAATGTCGTACCAGCTGATACCAATCGCGTCGACACGCACCTGCACTTCGCCCGGTGCGGGCTGCGCGGCTGCATGCTCTTCGCATTTGAGCACCTCGGCCGGACCAAACTTGTGAAAACGAATCGTGCGGGACATCGCAAACCTCGTCAAAGTAACCTCTAATGCCATGAACTCTATCTGGGCTTTACGGGTAAGACCACAGGTCGCCATTAATAGTCGACATGCTTGTCATTGATTCCGCATGTGAGGAATAGACCTCAGCTAACGTAGGAAAACTCAATTATCCGGTGCAGAGTACCAGCCTTTCCCCGTAAGATTCATGCCGGTCATGCTTCAGAGTGGAACCTTGGAGGTTCTTGATATGGCCGCTCTCGTCAAGTTCGCTGACTCTTCCAGGACACAAGATGAACCGTAACGACCTGCGTCGTGTCGACCTTAACCTCTTGATCGTATTCGAAACCTTGATGCATGAGCGCAGTGTGACCCGCGCCGCCGAGAAACTTTTTCTCGGCCAGCCGGCCATCAGCGCCGCCTTGTCACGCCTGCGCGGGCTGTTTGACGACCCGCTGTTCGTACGCACCGGGCGCAGCATGGAGCCGACCGCCCGCGCCGTGGAAATCTTCGCCCTGCTCTCCCCGGCGCTGGACTCGATCTCCACCGCCGTCAGCCGCGCCGCCGAGTTCGACCCGGCCACCAGCACTGCGGTCTTCCGCATTGGCCTGTCCGACGACGTGGAATTCGCCCTGCTGCCACAACTGCTCAAACGCCTGCGCGCCGAAGCACCCGGCATCGTGCTGGTGGTGCGTCGCGTCAACTACATCCTCATGCCCGGCTTGCTCGCTTCAGGCGAAATCTCCATCGGCGTCAGCTACACCGCCGACCTGCCGGCCAACGCCAAGCGCAAGGTCCTGCGCCGCAGCCTGCCGAAACTGCTGCGCGCCGACAGCGTGCCCGGCTCATTGAGCCTGGACGACTTCTGCGCAAGACCCCACGCCCTGGTGTCGTTCGCCGGCGACCTGAGCGGGTTTATCGATGAAGAACTGGAAAAACTCGGGCGCAAACGCCACGTAGTGCTGGCCGTTCCGCAATTCAACGGCCTGGGGACGTTACTGGCAGGCACCGATATCCTCGCCACCGTACCGGATTACGCCGCCGAGGCCCTGACCTCGGCCGGCGGCCTGCGCGCCGAAGACCCGCCGCTGCCGGTGCGCTCTTTCGAACTGCACATGGCCTGGCGCGGGTCGCAGGATAATGATCCGGGGGAGCGGTGGTTGAGGTCGCGGATTCAGATGTTTTTTGGCGATCCTGAGAGTCTATAGGCACCTCCTGTCAGGCAGTTCATCTGATCATTTCTGCCTTTTCATAGACCATGGAGATCCATCCACCGCCAGAGAATTGCTACATTTGAGGGCATATCTGAGGGCACGCTTTGGATGGTTTGAAAAGGATGCCCACAGGTCTGAAACAGGCGGACACCATCGACCTTAATTCTGGCGTTCAGTAGGCGTATTTACCGTTTGCTCAGGTAACGTCTACGTAGATGCCTGCGCGGACGCACACCCCCTTACTTCCGATTCAACATTCGTGACTTCGGATCAGAGCTGGTGTTTGCCAAGGAATGAAGCGTCAACGGTAGCGGCGACGCTCACTGTGTGTACCAAGGCGATATCCCAACTCAATCACGTGAGTTTAAGGCTCAAATCAATACCAAGCCTTGGTCATCCGGCAACACCCACGTCTTCGGCGGCACAGCGCCCTACGTGCTTGAGGCACACGGCAGCATTGATTATGAGAGTCGCCCGCTCCTCCCGATCTTCAGCGGCGACCGCTGCCCGCATGAACGCTGTGTAACCGAGCTACGTTCTGATCGATGCGGCCCTGGATCGTGCGCAAGGTGTCTTGAGTAATAACCTGTGGGCATAGGTTCTCGGCGATGCTTGCAAACCGGCTCGCCACATCGCAAATGCCGTCAATCATTCTGCCGGCAACGTCCGGGGGCACCTCGGCTTCCTCGGCAAGCCGAAGCATTTGCGTGCGGGAAATCGACAGGGCTTCCCCCATCACATCCATCTGGTGATATCCACTTGGCCCCTCGCAGAAGGTCACGTCGTAAGCCGGCGACAGTCTCCACTGACCGTCTTGCGACATGATGTAGGCAAAGTTCTTGGGATGATCGTCTCTGTTGTTGAACGCAACATTGAAGACGGCACGTTCGAAGGCCACCGCCATCTCTCGCACGTCGTTGGTACACATCTGTGTTGCCCGCAAGAAGTTGACGTAGTCCAACACCCCCGGAGACCGGTAATTTGCCCCCGTAAAGGCCGCCAGGCTTTGCATGGGTACGCGCAGACCATCCCGACGGTCAAATCGCTTACTGGCAAACGCTGCCAACCCATTAGGCAGACTGAAGTACTGCGTGTCAGGGGTCTCGATGCCGCACATGCGCAGGCACTCGGCGTAGACCATTTCGATAGCGCACACCTCGGCATGCTCTTCTTTCGCCGGGAACTTGACCAACCAAGCTTCGAAGCCCGCCGTAACGGCAGTGGTAAAGCGGCCAGTTTCCGGATCGCGATAGACGAGGGCCTTAGGCCTTGCACCTTGAGGCGAGCCACCCACCAGCAGCAACGTCTGCAGGAACTCGCCACCGTCTCCATGGAGCACTTCCTGCACTTGGGCGGCAAGCTGCTCCAGCGGGATATGGACTTCAGACTCCTGCCCTTCTGGTGCCACGGGCTCAAACGTTATGGCCCCCATTGCATTGCTACCGATGTAGGCTAGCCGTCCCAGTGAGCCGATGCGCGCCGTGGTGAGTCCGCGGCGCCTGAACATACGGTCCATCAGTAACATGCCCCACCCATCGGGCAAGGAGTCGTAAACAGGCCCTGGCAAGTACAGTTGGTGGTCTGGAAAATCCTGGCGCAACTGGGCCCCCACCAACGGGAGCGTGTAGGAGGACAGTTCCAAGCCCCTTTGCCTGGCTTCATTGCTGTACTCGAACACGATCAGCGGGCGACCGGTCAAGGCGGTCGTGGAGACCAGCGTCCCCCATTGCCATCGCTCACCCCAGCCCTCGTAGAAGACGTTCACCTGCTCAGGCATTGCCGGACTTCCTCTTTGAACGGAGACGATTGGCGCTGTTTTCGTAGCGCCGAATATCCTCGATGCTGTCCAGCTTTGGCAGGAACAGGCCTTCAAGTTCCTTGGTTCGACCAAGAGCCATCGCCACACGAACGACGTTCTCGAATCCGACATTGCGCCCTGCTTCGAGGTTGGACACCGTGTTTGTGCCGATGCCGGCACGTCCGGCCAAGTCGGCTTGTGTCATGTCCAGCGCCAAGCGCTCTGTGCGCAAGCGATCGCAGAGGCGCTTGACGACTTCGCTCGGCTTGCTGAAGCTTAAATCCAACATAGTGTGTACCTAGCCCATTCTGTGCCAGTTAGTTCCCAAAATTATAGAATTAACGCATAGCCCTATCAAGCGACTTAATTCACTAAATCTGTGCCTTATCGCCTAATTTCCAGCTTTAGCCACAATTTACTGGACTTATCTACCATAAAGCCAAAGGGCCGGGAGAACTATTGGGGCCTGCTCAGAGCCGTATTTTGGATGAAGGCTTGCCTTCCGCCTGAGCCCGGTGAGCGTTGGGGGCAAAAATGGGGGCAAGCTAAAAATTTCTCGACCTGAAACCGCCGTCCCAGAGCCAAGTCAAAAGGTTCTTTGGGGACCCTGAGAGTCTTTAGGGTTCGTCTGAAAGGCTATGCGGCTAGTGATGTGCTGTACGCATCTCAGTCGTCAGCGACTCTCCAGCCATCCATTTCAAGACACGCTGACGGGCCAACCTTTATGCGTGAGTGAGGTACCAGCGCCAGTCCTGTTCTCCGACTTCAGCATTGAATTGACGGAACTCGCGCCACTTGATCGCCAGGAACACCTTCAGGAACTCAGCGCCCAGCGCCTCGCGTGCCCAGGTTGAACGTTGCAGTGCCTGCAACGCTGTCAGCCAGTCGGTGGGTAGAAAATCGGTCGCCTGTTCATAGCCATTGCCCACAATCGCCGCGCCAGGATCGCTCTGATGCGTGATGCCATGGTGAATGCCGGCCAGTAACGCGGCGGCAGCAAGATAGGGGTTGGCATCGGCACCGCAAATGCGGTGTTCAATGTGCCGACCGATCGCGGGGCCGCCGGGCACGCGGAACGATACCGTACGATTGTTGACGCCCCAGCTTTTGGCCAGCGGCGCGTAACTGCCGGTCTGGAACCTGCGGTAGGAGTTGGCATGGGGGCAAAATATCGCCAGAGAGTCGAACAAGGTTGCCATCATCCCGCCAATGGAGTGACGCAACAGCGGCGTACCCTGTGGATCTTCGCTCGCATACAGGTTGTTGCCCTGCTCGTCGGCCAGGCTGACGTGCAGGTGCAGACCGCTGCCGGCCTGGTCGCTGAATGGCTTGGCCATGAAACACGCTTGCAGCCCGTGTTTGTTGGCCACACCCTTGACCAGGCGTTTGTAACGTACGCCTTCATCAATGGCCTGGAGTGCGTCGAAACGATGCTCCAGCGTCAACTCGAGCTGGCCCGGCGCGTACTCGGAGATCGCCGTGCGCACCGGTAACCCCTGCAGCGCGCACGCTGCGTAGAGGTCATCAAGAAACGGTTGAACCTGCTCGAGTTCGTATACGCCATACACCTGCGGAGCCACCGGACGTACGCCATTGGTTTGCTGCGCCGGCTGCGGTCGCCCGTTGACGTCGCGCTGTTGGTCCAGCAGGTAGAACTCCAATTCCACGGCCATGACCGGATGGAAGCCATCGGCTTTGAGCCGCTCGATGGTGTTCACCAGCACATGACGCGGGTCCGCCGGTGCGGCGGGAAGACCTTGGGTCGGGTGCATGCTCACCTGTACTTGACCGGTGGGGTTGGTGCGCCAGGGTTGCAAGGTCAGGCTTCCCGGCAAGGGGTAGCTCCAGCAATCAGCGTCAGCGACATCCCAGACCAGGCCTGTGTCGTCCACGTCCTCACCCTGCACGGTCAGGGCAAGAATGGAACTTGGCAGCGGCCGCCCAGTGTCGTAGATCGCCAGCAGCTCATTACGATGCAACAGTTTGCCCCGTGGAACGCCATTCGCGTCGATCAGGAACAACTCGATGCTCAGCACTTCAGGGTGGGCGGCCAGATAATCCAAGGCCTCTTTTTTATCCGCAAATTGCATGTCAAACCTCTTGGCGCTCATTCAAGCGACTGGCAGTATTTAAGAACAATGGCGTTTTCAGACGTGCCGTTATGAAGCGATAACCCGCGCGCCAGGGAGAGCTAGCAACGTCGTCAACGCGTTATCCAGCGCCTCGATCAGCCTGTCGACATCCGCATGGCTTGTTTGCGGACAGCACAGGGTCATGTTGTGAAAAGGCGTGATCAGGATGCCGCGATTGATCAGGTACAGGTGCAGCGCCATTTGAAGGCTGTCATGAAAAGCCGCCTCGGCTTGCGCACCGGTCCTGGGCGAGGTGGCACAGAATTGAAACTCACAACGGGCCCCCAATTCTGTGACCGACCAGCTCAGTTGGTGCTGCTTGAACAAGTACCGAAGTCCCTGAGCCAATCCCGAGGCAAGAGGCAACATATGTTGGTAGGCGGACTCTGTCATGACCTCTTCGAGGCTGACGCGCATGCAACGCATCGCCAGCGAGTTGGCGGACAGCGTGGTTCCCATACCGCTGTGGCCATGCCCGCTACTCTCTTCACTGACCGTTTTCTGCACATCGCGCATGGCCAGGGCAACCTGCTCGGTCACGCCAAACACCGCGCAAGGTATGCCCCCCGCGATGGGTTTACCCACCACGAAAAAGTCGGGTTTCAACTCCCATTGGCGGGTGCATCCACCCAGGCCTGTGGAAATAGTGTGGGTCTCATCAATGACCAACAGGCTGCCGTATTTGAGGGTCAACTCTCGGCACTTCTGCATGAACCCCGGATCGGGCAGCACCATGCCTATGTTCGTCATCGCCGGCTCGCACATCAGCGCGCACACATCGCCCTGGGCTAAAGCAGCCTCCAGTGCGTCGACATCGTTGAAGGGGATGGATCGACTGTACTGGCTCAAGTCGTAGGCCTGACCCACAAGACCTGCACGGGGCACTGTTTTGCCGTCGCGGCAGCGCACCATGACGTCATCCACGGTACCGTGATAGCAGCCGTCGAACACCAGCAAGACGTTGCGTTTGGTCATCGCGCGCGCCCAGCGCAACACATAACGGTTGGCGTCCGTCGCAGTGGCGGTCACCTGCCAGTAAGGCAGCCCGAATCGCTCAGCCAGCAATTCGCCGCAGACCACCGCGTCTTCGCCAGGCAGCATCGTGGTCAAGCCATTATTGGCCTGCTCGGCGATGGCGCGAGCGACAGGATCAGGTGAATGGCCAAACATGGTGCCGGTGTCGCCCAGGCAAAAGTCGATGTATTCATGACCGTCAACATCGGTGAAGCGTGCCCCTTTGGCGCGCTGGACGAAAAGCGGCGAAGGCATCGACCAATCGCTCATCCAGTGCATGGGCACACCGTTGAACAGATTCGCCTTGGCGCGCTCGGCCAGCGCCAGTGAAGTTGGGTTCCTTTCTATAAAACGGGCACGCTCGGAGGCGGTAAAAGCAGCAATTGCTGATTCACTAATTCCACTTTTCGACATGATCAATACCCCATGTTAATTATCAAATTAATTAAAAGTCCGTTGCTGAATGACAGCCGGATACGGCTTAAAGAACTCATCAAACTTAATAATCGCCGTGAGGGGCTTTGTTCTCGACCAGACAGTTACCGCCATCCACCACGAGGACTTCCCCTGTGATGTAACTGGCGTCAGGCGATGCCAGGAATGCAACCGCCGCCGCCACTTCGCGGGGGCTGCCTGCGCGCCCTATCGGGGTGAAGCGCCCTGCCTCGGCCTCAACGGGCGTGGTTGAGCCCGTGGTGATCCAACCGGGGGCCACGCTGTTGACGGTAATCCCCTGCCTGGCGACTTCAAGCGCAAGTCCCATGTTCATGCCCACCATCGCTGCCTTGGCGGCGCTATAAGCGGCTTCGCCAGGATTGCTGCACCGGGTGCCCGTGGTGGAACTGATATTGACAATGCGCCCGTAACTTCTCGCCTTCATACCGGGCAACACGGCTCGGGTCAGCAGAAAGGCAGTAGTCAGGTTTCGGGCAAGTGAAAGGTTCCAGTCATGCAGTTCCATCGTCGCCAATTCCGAGAAAATCTCGGGGCTGCCGTGCATGGACATACCGGCATTGTTCACCAGAATATCCACCCGCCCCCAAACCGACTCTGCCCATAGGCTGAAGTCACGCACCTGACTTTCATCGGTAAGATCAGTTGGCCTGCCTTCAACTTCAAAGCCTTCAAGGCGCAGCTCTTCAACCCGGTCCGCAATGCGGTTGCTACTGGCAGTGATGATCAACTTCGCCCCGGATGCACCGAGTCTGCGAGCAATAGCCATACCGATCCCGGATTCACTCCCGGCACCGCTGACAAGTGCCACATGCCCCCTCAATTCTTGACCCAACATGGTGTGCCCCACGTATTTAATTTGAAAGAGACTAGAAACTAGGCGAATAAACCTGATACATAAAGACGATCATCATCAGAAAATCTGACAACCCCTATGGCGTTTACCAGTGAGTCACTTAAAATTTTCCTCTCGGTCATCGACAGCGGATCCTTTTCGGCGGCGGCGCGAAAGTTAGGCCGGGTGCCCTCGGCCATCAACATGGCGGTGTCGCAGCTTGAAGCCGAGCTGGACTTGTTGCTTTTTGACCGATCAACCCGCAAAGCCATTCCTACGGCCGCCGCCAAAGCACTTGAGCCCCAGGCACGACAGGTCGCCAGCCAGCTGAACCTGCTGGACGCCCATGCGCTGCAGCTTCATCAGGGGTTGGAAGAGCGCTTGATCCTTGCGATGGCGCCGGAGTTGCAAACAGGCATCTGGAATCGTCCGCTCTCCATTATCGCCAGGGAGTTTCCAACGCTTGAAATCGAGATTCGCTCCGCGTCCCATCCGGAGGCTATGCGCATGCTCCATGAAGGGCGTGTGCAATTGGCGCTTGGGTTCGAACGACCAGGGCTTGACGAGCGCGAGACATTTCTTGAGGCGGGGAGCCAGCTGTTAATCGCGGTTGCTGCTCCAGATCACCCTGCGGCCGCCGGCAAGAAAAGCCCCTTGAGTGAGGAGCAACTGGTCAACGTTCGGCAGATCATCGTCGCTACAGGAGGACCTGCAGATTCTGACCCACGTGTTGTGCTGTCGCGGCGGATTTGGCACAGCGACAATTATCTGGCCACGCTGGACCTGGTGCAGCAGGGATTGGGTTGGGCTTATCTTCCAAAATCGCTGGTACACCCTCTCATCACGTCAGGCGCATTGACGGAGGTGGTGTTTGACTACATGCCGAGTCAGATGCGGCTTTGGGTCGATATCATCTGGGTAAAAAACCGGCCCCTGGGACTGGGCGCGCTTCGTTACCTGAGCCTGATACGCGAAATTGCACAGGGCGAGCCTCGCCGTGTTTGATGAGTAAAAGTGCACATTGAGGCTGGCGGCGGTGCCCATTCGCAGTAAAAACAGCCACCGCCGACTCATCAATTCCACTGTCCGCTATGTTCATAACCTCTTGTTAAAGATCGGCATCAATGAGCAACTGTCAGTTTCCAGCGGAGACGCCGCAATCAATCGCCATGTCCGCACCAGTGATGGATCGCGCACCGGGTTGGGACAGGAAAAACGCCAGCCCGGCAACTTCTTCCGGCTGGATAAATCGGGCACGGGCACCTTGGGGGTACTTGTCCAACAGATCCTGATAGTAGGCCTGAGGGTTTCCCTGCCCATATTGAGTGGCTTGAAATTTGAGCATTGGGGTTTCGATATCACCTGGAGAAATAGCGTTGCAGCGCACGCCAAAGGGTGCCAGGTCCAATGCCAGGGTTTTTGTCAGCAGGGTCACGCCGCCCTTGCTTGCGCAATAAGCTGCGGCGTTTCGATTGCCTTGCCGGCCGGCATCGCTTGAAATATTCAGGATCGAACCCTCTGATAATTTCAGATGGGGAATAGCGGCTGAGCACATGAAGAACGTAGCCTTCAGGTTCACGTCCAGAACAAGATCGAAATCCTCTTCGGTAAACTCTTCAACCGGACCTTCGCGCCATACTCCCGCAGCGTTGATCAATACATCCAGCCGGCCCATCGCCATAAGGGCTGCATTAACGGCCGCAGCACACACAGCGGGTTGGCGGATATCACCGCAAAAAATGCCTGACACCTGATATTCAATCTGTAAGTCTGCAAGCTTTTTCGCGTCCAGATCTGTCGCGAAAACCTTGAAGTCTTCATTTAAAAAACGCTCAACCAGCGCACGACCAACACCACCTGCTGCGCCAGTGATCAGTACAGTTCGAGGGGCCATGTAACCTCCTGCCAAGGTAGAGTTCAAGAACATGTGGGGTGCATCCGGACTCAAGGAGCCTTGTTCTCGACCAAGTAACTTCCACCCGCCCCGACTGACAATCGCCACGTAATCCAGCCGACAGCTGGTTTGCATCATATTCGCCAGGTTTGGTCGTTGTGGAGCTGGAATTTAGGCGCTTTTATCTGAGAAAAAAAGACGATTAATATCAGAAAAATTGACAATCTCAGGGTATTTACCGTCGAGGTGATAAAGACCCTCCTCTGGTCATGGACGCTGGCTCTTCAGGACGCGTTGTACGAGCAAGGAGGCCGCTCACCAAACCGCGATATGCGAATCCGCTCGTGGCTCCGTGCCACCGCACAATACGCCGGTGGCCGGGTCACGCAGGATGATCTGCCCACGCCCGTAGTCGGTCAGGTCGCTGTCGGTCTGCACCTTGTGCCCGCGCCGCGCCAGCGCATTGACCAGGTCGCGGGACGCACCGTGTTCGATGCCGACCTTCATATCGCCCAGCCATTGCCAGCGCGGTGCGTCGAGGGCCGCCTGGGGGTTGAGGCCGAAGTCCACCAGGTTCATCACCATCTGCACATGACCCTGGGGCTGCATGTAGCCGCCCATCACGCCGAACGGGCCAAGGGCCTCGCCGTCCTTGCTGAGAAAACCCGGGATGATGGTGTGGAAGGTTTTCTTGCCGGGTGCCAGGCAATTGGCATGGGACTCATCGAGGCTGAATTCCTGCCCGCGATTCTGCAGGGCGATGCCGCTGTCGGGCAGCACCACGCCGGAGCCGAAACCGTGGTAGTTGCTCTGGATGAACGAAACCATATTGCCTTCGGCGTCGGCGGTCGCCAGGTACACCGTGCCGCTGGCGTGAGGGTCGCCGGGTTTGGGCGGCTGGGCCTGCTCGCCGATCTCGCCACGGCGACGGCTGCTGTAGTCGTCGCTGAGCAGGTCGGCCACCGCCACGCGCATGTGCGCAGGGTCGGTGATGTGATGCAGGCCGTCGCTGTAGGCCAGCTTCATGGCTTCCAACTGGCGATGCCAGGTCTGCTGGCTGTCGCGGTGTTCGAAGTTGAAGCCTTCGAGGATCTTCAGCGCCATCAGCGCAACCAGGCCCTGGCCGCTCGGCGGGATTTCCCAAACATCCACGCCGCGGTAATTGATGCGGATCGGCTCCACCCACTGCGCGCGGTAATCCTTGAGGTCGCTGGCGCGCAGGTAACCACCGCTGGCGCGCGAATGCGCATCCAGGCGCTCGGCCAGAGCGCCGCGATACAGGCTTTCGCAGCCGGTGGCGGCGAGCTCTTCCAGGGTACGGGCCTGGGCCGGGTTGCGGAAAATCTCCCCCGCCTTGGGCGCGCGCCCGTCGATCAGGAAGGTGTCGAACCAGGCTTGCAGCACGTCATCGCGGTGCGGGTTGAATTCGTTCAAGGATATCTGCCATTGATGGGCAACCACCGGCGACAACGGGAAACCGTCGCGCGCCAGGCTGATGGCCGGCTGCAGCAAATCGGCAAACGGCAATTTACCGAAGCGTTTGGACAACTCGGCCCACGCAGACGGGCAACCGGGCACCGTCACCGAGGTCCAGCCGTACAGCGGCATCTGTTGATGCCCCGCCGCCTTGACCGCCTCGATACTCAAGGCGGCCGGCGCATGGCCGTTGCCGTTCAGGCCATGCAACTGCCCCTTGCACCACACCAGCGCAAAGGCATCGCCGCCGAGGCCACAACCGGTGGGCTCGACCACCGTCAGCGCGGCGGCGGTGGCGATGGCGGCATCAATGGCGTTACCGCCCTTCTGCATGATTTCGATGCCGGCCTGAGATGCCAGCGGTTGCGAGGCGGCGACCATGCCTCGACGCGCGAACACGCTCTGGCGTTGCGAGGAATAGGGGTATTCGTGAGCGGAAAATTTCAACATGGCAAAGGCTCTTCAAAAAAGGTCATAACACGCGGCTGAGAAACGCTCGGGTACGCGGATGGCTGGGACGGCTGAAAATCTGCTCCGGCGGCCCTTGTTCGATCAATTCACCCTGATCGAGCACCACCACGCGGTCGGCCACTTCACGGGCAAAGCCCATTTCGTGGGTGACCACCACCATGGTCATGCCCTCCTCGGCCAACTCCTTCATTACCTGCAGCACTTCGCCGACGGTTTCCGGGTCGAGGGCGCTGGTGGGTTCGTCGAACAGCATCGCCTGGGGTTTCATCGCCAGGGCACGAGCAATGGCGACCCGTTGCTGCTGGCCACCGGAGAGCATCGACGGATAGTGGCTGGCCTTGTCCGCCAGGCCGACCCGCGCCAGCAAGCCCCGCGCCTGTTCCAGCGCCTGGGCACGCGGCACGCCGAGCACCTGGATCGGCGCTTCGATGATGTTTTCCAATGCGGTCATGTGCGGGAACAGGTTGAAGCGCTGGAACACCATGCCGATGTCGCGGCGCTGACGGGCGATGTTGCGCTCTGAATCGCGCACCAGGCTGCCATCGGCGCGTTCGCGATAGCCCATGGCGCGGCCGTTGACGCGAATGCGCCCGCCCTGGATGTCTTCCAGCAGGTTGATGCAGCGGATAAAGGTGGTCTTGCCCGAGCCGGAGGCGCCGATCAGCACTACCACTTCGCCGCGCCGCACTTGCAGGGAGATGCCCTTGAGGATCTGCAACTCGCCGAACGACTTCTGGATATCCTGTGCGTCAATGATCAGCTCTTCACTTTGGTGCGCCATGGTTAACGTCCCCTCAGCAGTTTCAGGGTGCTGCGACCGAACATGCGGCTGGCGGCAGGAGGTGGCGCCGAAGGTCGATCGGACTGGCCGAAACGGTTTTCGAGCCAGCGTTGGAAAAAGCCCCACAGCGTGGTCAACGTCAGGAAGTAAATCGCGACGACCAGGTACAACTCGAACACGCGAAACGTCGCCGAGGTCACCATCTGCGTGCTGAGCAACAACTCCTGCACGCCGATCACGCTCACCAGCGTGGTGTTCTTGAGCATCACATTGAACTCATTGCCCAGCGGCGGCACGATCACCCGAAACGCCTGGGGCAGCACAATGCGCCGCATCAGCTTGCCGAACCCCATGCCCAGGGAACGCCCGGCTTCGTATTGGCCCTTGTCCACCGCGCCGATACCGGCGCGGATGATTTCGGCCATGTACGCGCCTTCATTCAGGCCCAGGGCGATGATCGCCGCCTGGATATTGCCGGGGATGATCAACCCGAACAGCTCGATGTCCTCGAAGCGGAAGATCCCGCCCGCTGCCAGTGCGGTGTACAAAAACACGATCTGCACCAGCAGCGGCGTGCCGCGCATCAGCCACACATAAAGGCGTACCGGCAGGTGCAGCAGCGGGTTCTTCGACAGGCGCAACAGCGCCGCCGCCAGGCCCAGCGCACAGCCGAGCAGCATCGCCAGCACGCTGATCAGGCACGTCAGCCACAGCCCGGTGAGGTAGACCCCACTGGGCTGCAGCAGGTATTGCCAGAACACATCCCAATTGAAATTCATCGTGGTAGAACCTCAGTCGAGTGTGTCGCTGCTGACATGCCATTTGTTGAGCAATTGCACATAGCTGCCGTCGCTGCGCATGTCGCTGATGATCTGCTGCACGGCGGCGGTCAGTTGCGGGTCGTCCTTGCGCATGCCCAGGCCGGTGAGGATGCGGCTGAACGCAGGCACCCCTTCCTGAAACAGCTCCGGGGCCATCGCCGCGTAGTAACCGGCGGTTTCCACGGTGGTGCCGTAGGCGTCGACCTGGCTGATGCGCAGCGCCTGGAACGCATCGGTGTCGGTGTTGTAGACCACCAGTTTCATCGGTGGCTTGCCGGCCTTGGCGAGGCTCTCGTTCTGGGTGTCGAGCAGGGTCTTGATGGTAGAGCCGTTGAGCACCGCCACCTTGTGCGCAGACAGGTCATCCAGGGTCTTGATGCCTTTGGGATTGCCCTTGGGCACCACCACCGCCTGGCTGGAGTACATATAGTTGACGATGTCGATCACCTGGCGGCGCTCGGGCTTGTCGAACAACTGGTCGACGATCATGTCGCACTGCTGGGCAAGCAGCGCCGGCACCAAGCCGGAAAACGGAATGACCCGCCATTGCACGGTTTTATTGCCCAGGCGCTTGGCGATTTCCAGGCCCAGGTCGACGGTCAGCCCACGCGGTTTCTGGGATTCGTCGAAGGACACCAGGGGCGGTGAATCCATCCCCGAGCAATAGGTGAGTTTGTCGACGCCCTTCAGGCGCTCAGGCACCTGGACTGCGGCGCTCGCCCATTGTGTACAGAGACCCAGGGTTACAGCCACCAGCAAGGCGCGGTGTTGTTTATGCATGACCAGACACTCCACTTCGTTAAATAACGGGGCAGGAATCAACGTCTAACCAAGGACGGGTTGGGACCCGCCTCTTTTATTTTTCCAATTGCAGAAATTGAATCAGCAGCGGCACGGTGCTTTCGATGTGTTCGCGTACCACAGCTTCGGCACCGGCGGCGTCACCGGTGCGAATCGCGTCGAGGATTACGGCGTGTTCCTGGCGCGCGCTGAGGGGTTTTTCGCTGTGATGCAGCCACAAGCGCATGGGCGCTTCCACCAGCGAATACAACGCCGAAATCTGCTTGAGCAAGCGTGGCCGGCCGCTGAGCCCGCACAGGTATTCGTGAAAGGCACGGTGGCGACGGACCCACGCGGCGCTCTCGTCGCGGTAGTCATCCATCTCGTCCAGCAGCCGCTCCAGAGCCGCCATCTGGCGCTCACCGATACGGCTGACCGCAACGCGCACCGCCAGGCCTTCAAGCGCGCTGCGCATCTCGAACACCTCATGCAGCTCATCAATATCCAGACCGCTGACGATGGCACCGCGATTGGGCCGCAGCGTCACCAGGCCCTGAGCATCCAGGCGGCGGAATGCCTCACGTACCGGCATGCGGCTCATGCCGATCTCGCCGGCGATATCCTCGGCGATCAGGCGATCGCCCTTGCGGAAACGACCGCTGCAGATGGCGTCCAGGAGGAAGTTGTAGGCCTCCTCCTCGGCAGTGAGGGGCTGGCGGTCAACGTAAGCGGGGGCAAATTGCATTGGCGGCCTCTTTGTATTTTTGTATCCAATTATCCACGAATACAATAATGCATAACGCGCGCCAACAGCTCGCGCACCACGTTACTCATTGATTTAAATGAAGTCTTCGGTTCGGGTGGGGAACATTGCGCAAAGCGGGTAAAGCGCTTTGCTACTAAATGACGCAGCAACTTTCCATTTCTGCGCAAAAAAGTAGCGGATGTCCGTTGAGGCCCTGATGACGCCTGATGATCTGCACAGGGTATTTTTTGGCAGACCTTTTTTGCCATCAGCGCACCAGACGCTTCCCCCTCAATGGATCCAATAAAAGCGAATTGATCGATAATCGCCCAAAATAGCCTTAAAACCACTGATTAATGCATTGACTCACGGCAGCTATGGAAATTTAATGGATCCATTAAACAAAAATAATTAACCAACCAGAGAGTCGCCATGTACCCCAAAAACACTTGGTACGTCGCCTGCACACCCGATGAAATCGCCCAAAAACCCTTGGGTCGGCAAATCTGCGGTGAAAAAATGGTGTTTTATCGTGGCCCGGAAGGCAGCGTCGTAGCCGTCGAGGACTTCTGCCCCCATCGCGGCGCACCGCTTTCACTGGGTTATGTCGAAAATGGCAACCTGGTGTGCGGCTATCACGGCCTGGTCATGGGGGCCGACGGCAAGACCGTCGAAATGCCCGGGCAGCGGGTGCGTGGTTTTCCGTGCAACAAGACCTTTGCCGCAGTTGAACGCTATGGGTTTATCTGGGTATGGCCCGGCGATCAGGCGCTTGCCGACCCGACACTGATTCATCACCTGGAGTGGGCAGTGAGTGACCAGTGGGCCTACGGCGGCGGGCTGTTTGATATCCAGTGCGATTACCGCCTGATGATCGACAACCTGATGGACCTGACCCACGAAACCTACGTCCACGCTTCCAGCATCGGCCAAAAGGAAATCGATGAAGCGCCTCCCGTCACCACGGTTGAAGGCGACCAGGTCATCACCGCCCGGCACATGGAAAACATCATGGCTCCGCCGTTCTGGCGCATGGCCCTGCGCGGCAACAACCTCGCCGACGATGTGCCGGTGGACCGCTGGCAGATCTGTCGCTTCACCCCGCCCAGCCACGTGCTGATCGAAGTCGGCGTGGCCCACGCCGGCAAGGGTGGCTATCACGCAGCGCCCGAACACAAGGCGGCAAGCATCGTGGTCGACTTCATCACCCCGCAGACCGAGACGTCGATCTGGTATTTCTGGGGCATGGCGCGCAACTTCAACCCTCACGATGAGGCGCTGACCGCCAGCATTCGCGAAGGCCAGGGGAAGATTTTCAGCGAAGACCTGGAGATGCTCGAACGTCAGCAGCAGAACCTGCTGGCCCACCCGCAACGCAACCTGCTCAAGTTGAATATCGATGCCGGCGGCGTGCAGTCGCGCAAAATCCTGGAGCGACTGATTGCCCGGGAACGCATCCTCGAACCACAGCTGATCACGACCACCAACGCCTGAACGGCGCGACTACTCTGCGAGGACCGAACATGATCGATGTGGTGGTGGTATCCCGTAATAACGAAGCCCAGGACATTTGCAGCTATGAACTGGCCAGGGTCGATGGCCAGCCGCTGCCCGCCTTCAGTGCCGGCGCGCACATTGACGTGCATCTGCCGGACGGGCTGGTACGCCAGTATTCGCTGTGCAATCACCCCGAGGAGCGTCATCGCTATCTGATCGGCGTACTCAACGACCCGGCCTCTCGCGGCGGCTCGCGCAGCTTGCACGAGCAGGTACACGAGGGCGCCCACCTGACGATCAGCGAACCACGCAATCTATTCCCCCTGGCCCATGAAGCACGACGCAGCCTGCTGTTCGCCGGCGGCATCGGCATCACCCCGATCCTGTGCATGGCCGAGCGCCTGGCCCATGCAGGTGCCGACTTCGACCTGCATTACTGTGCCCGCGCCAGTGAGCGTGCGGCGTTTGTACAGCGGCTCCAGGCGTCACCGTTTGCCGAGCGAGTGTTCCTGCATTTCGATGAGCAGCCCCACACGGCCCTCAAGACAGCCGAGGTGTTGGCTGCGCCCGCGGACGATGTGCACCTGTATGTCTGCGGCCCCGGCGGTTTCATGCAACACGTGCTCGACAGCGCACGGGCGCAAGGCTGGCAGGAGAACTGCCTGCATCGCGAGTACTTCTCGGCGGCGCCAGTGGACAACAGCCTCGACGGGAGCTTTGCGGTGAAGCTCGGCAGCAGCGGCCAGGTCTTCACGATCCCCGCCGACAAGACCGTGGTCCAGGTCCTGGAAAGCCAGGGCATCGAGATTGCCGTGTCCTGCGAACAAGGGATCTGTGGCACCTGCCTGACCCGTGTGCTGGACGGCATCCCGGAGCACCGCGACCTGTTCCTCACCGAGCAGGAACAGGCGCTGAACGACCAGTTCACGCCCTGCTGCTCACGCTCGAAAACCCCACTGTTGGTGCTCGACATCTGAACCGTGTCACGACGCGGGCAAAATCACCTTCATGCGCGCGTCGGCGGTGGCTGAACTGAAGATCTCGGCATAACGCAACGTCGCATTGGCGTGTTCGCGCATGATGGCTTCGGCGCGCGCGCCCTGGCGATTGACCAGGGCATCGAACACCGAGTGATGCTGCATGTGGGCATAGTTGAAGCGCCGGTATTCACGGGCCATGTCCTCACGATCCACCGCCAGCGCGGTCACCGATGCGAATGGCAGGTGATCATTGCGTGCCAGCGCATCCGTGATCGCCGGGTTGTGGCTGCCCTCCACAATGACCTGGTGAAAGCGCATGTTCAGGTCGTGGTAAACCTCAAGGTCATCTTCGGTCACGTAGCCTTTGTCGAACAGTTGGTCGCCTTCCACCAGGCAGCGCTCCAGCGCCGCACGCGCCGCGTCGGAAAGACCATGCTCGGCGGCTTGCCGCGCAGCCAGGCCTTCCAGCACACCGCGCACTTCGACGGCGCCGGCAATGTCACTGGGGCTGACCGACCGCACCTGATAGCCGCGCCCGCCAAACGGCACCAGCAGCCCTTCCTGCTCAAGGGTACGAAACGCCATGCGCACCGGCATGCGCGACACACCAAAGCGTTGCGCCGTAGGGATTTCCATCAGGCGCTCCCCCGCCACCAGCTCCCCGCTGGCAATCATTTTGCGCAGTGCAACCAGCACCAATTGACCGGGCTTACTCATCCAGGCAACTTCCAGAAAACGTGGCCTGCCATAGTACCGCAAGCATCCGATCCCGTCAGACGAACGCCAGTGCGGCGCGCGCCCCCTCTATGGCACCCAGGTGTTGCGCCAGCCCTGCTCGGTGAAAAACGCCTTGATGATGGGCGTCAGCAAAGGCGCCAACCGGGCCGCCACCTCTTCGGGCCTTGACGGTGCACGCATCTGCACACGCTCGATTGCATATCGCGCAGGGGCGCCTCATAGCTCCACATCGGGACACCTCATCGACTAAAAAGAATCACGCATTCAAGCGCAAAAAGCAGGGTTCTCGATCAGCAGCGCCATGCCCTGCCCGCCGCCCACACACGCCGCGGCAATCCCGTAGCGCAGGTTGTGCTGACGCAGTTGTCGGGCCAGGGACATGACCAGGCGCAGGCCAGTGGCAGCCAGTGGATGCCCGAGTGCCAGCGAGCCGCCCTGGACGTTGAGGCGGGTGCTGTCCAGCTCAAGTTCATGGGCCACCGCCAGCACCTGGGCGGCCTGGGCTTCGTTGATCTCGAAGCGGCCGATGTCATCCAGATTCAACCCGCTGCGTTGCAGCAGCAGACGAATCGCCGGCGCCGGGCCGATGCCCATGATCTCGGGGGCCACGCCGACCACCGCGCTGGCCAGCAACCGAGCCAGGGCCGGAGACGTGCAGGCCGAGGCACGGCCCACCAACGCTGCCGCCGCGCCATCCACCACGGCGCAACTGTTGCCGGCGGTTTGCACGCCGCCGGGATGCACGGCGCGCAAGCGTTTCAAGCTCGCAAGGTCGGTGGGCCGAGGGTGGCTGTCCGCGCTGACGGCACCGGTCCGACGCGCCAGGCTGATGCCTCTGGGCTGGTATCCCTCAAGCTCGAATACCTGGTTATCGACCGCCACCACCTCGTCAACCCAAGCGCCGTCATGCTGCGCCTGCAACGCTCGCTGGTGGCTGGCGCAGGCGTAGCGGTCCACCGCCTCGCGGCCCAGGCCATAACGGCGCGCCAGGTTGTCGGCCGTGGCGATCATGTCCAGGCCCGGGGCCGGGTCATACAAGGCTTCCCACAGAAAATCCTTGAACTGGACCTCACCGCCAAGACGAAACCCGCCCCTGTGGGTGTAAGCCGCGATGGGGTTGCGCGACATGGATTCACTGGCCACACACAAGGCCAGTTGCCCGCCGTCGCGCAGTTGCCCGGCAGCCTGGCGCAACAGTTCGAAACCGGTGGCGCAGATGCGCTGCACCCCCAGTGCCGGGACCGCTTGCGCCACCCCGCTGTACAAGCCGATATGCCGTGGCAGCAAGTAGGCATCGAAACTGGCCTGGGCCATGGAGCCGGCCAGAACGCTGTCCACTGCCTGCGGTTCAATACCCGCACGGGCCAGTACCTCACGGCCCACCTTGATCCCCAGGTCGATGGGTGAGACCTGAGACAGTGCGCCACCCAGGTCAATCCAGGGGGTGCGCACGGCCTCGAGAATCGCCACATCGGCAAATGCCGAATACTGCCCGTTCAAGGTTTCGGCTCGGCGCGCAGGATCGTGGCTTCTTCGCCGCGATACAACGCCTCGACCTTGGCCGCGCGCCATTGCAGCACGGCGCGCTGGTTGATCGAACCTTTGTCGGTGATTTCCCCACGGTCTATGGACGCCGGCTCGTCGAGCAGGGCAATCCATTCCAGGCGACTGGCATTGCCGGTCACCCCGCGATTGAGGCGTTGCAACCAATCGCCGAACCACTGGCGCACCGGCGCGCTGCCGAGCACGTCGGCGTCGCTGGCGTCGGCGTCCAGGCCCGCCAGCCGACGGCATTCGTAGAGCCTGGGGAACACCAGTGCTCCGAGGCACTCGCGATCGGGCGCGGTAATCACCAGGTCCTGCACATAGGGCGAGCCGTCGAGCACCGCGCGATTGCGCAACGGACCAACGCTGACAAACACCCCGGAAGAGAGCTTGAAATCCTCGGCAATTCGCCCATCGAACATCAGGCCCAGTTGCGGCTGCTGAGGGTCGGCGAGCTTGATCGCGTCTCCTGAACAGTAGAACCCTTGTTCATCGAACACCTCGGCGGTTTGCTGGGGCGCCCGCCAGTATCCCGGCATGATATGCGGCCCGCGAAAGCGCCCTTCGAACTTGCCGTCCACCGGCACCAGGCGCACCTCGCAGCCCGGCGCGGGCAAGCCGATATAGCCGGCCATGGACAACGGCCCGGTGGTGAAGGTGCAGGACGGTGCGGCTTCGGTCATGCCCAGCCCGGCCATCATGCGGATGCGTTCACCGCAGTGCTGTTCGGCTACGCGATCGAGGCGATCCCAGATACTTTGGGACAGGCCGGCGGCGGCGAAGAAGAACAGCTTCATCCGCGCAAAAAAACATTCGCGCAACTCGGCGTCCTGTTCCAGGGCGTTGACCAGTTCTTCCCAGCCCTTGGGCACCGTCAGGTAAGCCGTGGGCGAAATCTCCTTGAGGTTGCGCAAGGTCTGGGCAAAACCCTGGACCGTGGGCTTGCCGTCGTCCAGATAAAAGGTGCCGCCGTTGTAGAGCACGATGCCGACGTTGTGGCTGCCGCCAAAGGTGTGATTCCACGGCAGCCAGTCCACCAGCACCGGAGGCTCCTCACCGAACACCGGAAACGTCTGCAACAGCATCTGCTGGTTGGCGCAGAGCATGCGCTGGGTGGTGATCACGGCCTTGGGCAATTTGGTCGAGCCCGAGGTGAAGAGAAACTTGGCGATGCTGTCGGGACCGGTGGCCTGGAACGCCGCATCTGCCTCGGCGCCGCCCGGCGTGTGCAGCAGGCTCGCAAAGCTGGCCTGAGTACGCCCGGGGACGTGGCCGCGCACGCAGATCAACGGGGTTTCGGCCGGCAATACGGCCTCGATCGCACGCTGGTAGGCCGCCGCATCGCTGACGAATACCAGCCCGGGTTGCAGCAGGTCACAGACATGCCGCAGCTTGGCGAAATCCTGGGACAACAACGCGTACGCCGGCGAGACCGGGCAGTACGGAATACCGGCGTACATGGCGCCGAGGGCGACCTGCAAATGTTCGATGTCGTTGCCGGACAGCAATGCCAGCGGCTTGCCCGCCGACAGCCCGTAGCTGAGCAGGCCCTGGGCAATCGCGCGCACGCTGTCGAGCATCTCGCGGTAGCTGACACGGCGCCAATCCCCACCGGCCTGGCGGGCCGCGATAAACGTCTGCTCGGGCCGTACCCGAGCCCAATGCACCAGGCGATCGAGCAGGCGCGCCGGCAACTCGGCCAGGGGCTCCAGGGAGCGCATGTGCAACACGCCGTGTTCTTCAGTGACCGCCACCGGCGGGTGGCCGATGGAGACCTCGCGGTATCGCGGTGAGGGCTGGGGCTGCGGTCGGAATTCGGAACTCACAAGGATGTCCTCCAGCAAGGCGGATCACAGCCGCCTTGTTATTGTTATGTCGCAGCAACTGCTCAGATCGGGTAATGCCGTGGCCCGTTCTGCAAGGTCACCCAACGCAATTGCGTGAAGTGCTCAATGGACGCCTTGCCACCAAAGCTGCCGTACCCACTGGACTTGACCCCGCCAAACGGCATCTGCGCCTCGTCATGCACGGTCGGCCCGTTGATATGGCAAATACCCGACTCGACCCGCTGCGCCAGCGCCAGTGCACGCCCGGTGTCGCGGCTGAAGATCGCCGCCGACAGGCCGAACTCGGAGTCGTTGGCCAGGCGCAGCAAGGCTTCATCCCCCTCACCACGCAGCAGGACGGCCACCGGGCCAAAGGACTCTTCGCGGTACAAGCGCATGTGTTCGGTGACGCCATCGATCAGGGTCGGCTGCAGGATGCTGCCCTCCAGTTGGCCGCCCACCACCAGCCGCGCGCCCTTGGCCAGGGCATCGTCGATCAGGGCCTTGATGCGTGTGCCGGCGCTGGCATCCACCAGGGAGCCCAGCACCGAATCCGCCGCCGAGGGATCACCCGCACGCAGGGTCGCGACCTTGGCCGCCAACTTGGCGGTGAACGCATCGGCGACCCTGGCATCGACGATCAGGCGTTCGGTGGACATGCAAATCTGGCCCTGGTTGAAATAGGCGCCAAAGGCCGCCGCCGCCACAGCGGCGTCAAGATCGGCATCGTCGAGCACCAGCAACGGCGCCTTGCCGCCCAGTTCCAGCAACGCCGGCTTGAGATGACGCGCCGAGAGTTCGCCGACAATCCGCCCCACGTGGGTCGAACCGGTGAAGTTGACCCGGCGCACGGCCGGGTTGGCGATCAGCCGCTCGACAATCGCGGCGGCATCGGCCGGAGCATTGCTGATGACGTTGACCACGCCATCGCCCAGGCCGGCGTCCTGCAACACCTGGCCGATCAGGCGGTGCACGGCCGGGCTTAATTCCGAGGCCTTGAGCACCACGGTATTACCGCAGGCCAGCGGCATGGCGATGGCGCGCGTGGCGAGGATGACCGGCGCGTTCCACGGCGCGATGCCCAGCACCACACCACACGGTTGACGCAAGGCCATGGCGAAACTGCCGGGGACGTCGGAGGGGATCACCTCCCCCGTGATCTGGGTGGTCATCGAGGCCGCTTCGCGCAGCATATTGGCCGCCAGGCGCACATTGAAGCCATACCAGTTGGCCATGGCGCCGGTCTCGCCGGCGGCGGCGATGAATTCGCTGCTGCGCGCCTGCAATTGTTCGGCAGCGTTGAGCAAGCGGGTGCGGCGCTCGTTGGGCGCCAGCGCCGCCCATGCGGGGAACGCGGCGTGGGCGGCAGCGACCGCGGCGTCGGCATCTTCCAGGGTCGCGGCGGCCACTCGGGAGACCACTTCACCGGTCACCGGGTTGCGACGCTCGAAGGTTCGACCGTCACGGGCGGGGCACGACTGGCCGCCGATCAACAGGGGCACGTCCAGCATGGTGATTCCTCTTTATTGTCTTTATCGGGAATACGTTCAAGCAGGGTACAACGGCGCGGCCAGGCGGCCGCGCCCTTCAGCGTTTATACGCCTGCAGGCCAGGCTTGATGCTCTTGTCGTCGAGGAACTGTTTCATGCCCTGCTCACGACCGCCTTCGGTGTCGAGCAGGCGCGACTGGTCGAGCTTGGCGTAGAGGTAATCCTCGTTCTGCTCCCAGGTCAGCTCGCGGCAGCGCTTGAAGCCATGCTTGGCGGCACGCAGCACCACCGGGTTTTTCTCCAGCAGGTTACGCGCCAGTTCGATGGTCACTTCGCGCAGTTGAGCCAGGGGCACGCTTTCGTTGACCAGGCCCATTTCGGCGGCTTTCTGCCCGCCGAAGGTCTTGCCGGTCATGATGTAGTACAGCGATTGGCGATGGCCCACGGTGTCGGCCATGGCCTTGCTCACCAGGTTGCCTGGCGGGATGCCCCAGTTGATTTCCGAGAGGCCGAAGGTCGCTTCGTCGGCGCAGATCGCCAGGTCGCATGCCACCAGGGGGCTGAAGCCACCGCCGAAGCACCAGCCATTGACCATGGCGATGGTCGGCTTGGCGTACATGCGCAGCAGTTTCCATTGCCATTGCGAGGCTTCGCGGCGGATTTTTTCCTGGAGGATTTCCGGGCCGGCATCCACCTCGCGAAAGTATTCCTTGAGGTCCATGCCCGCCGTCCAGGCTTCGCCCGCACCGGTGAGGACCAGCACGCCGGCGGCAGGGTCCTGCTCGAGGGTTTCCAGCACGTCGATCATTTCCCGGTTCAGGGTCGGGCTCATGGCGTTGCGTTTTTCCGGACGATTGAGAATGACCCAGGCGATGCCTTCTTCGATCTCAACCTTGACTGTGGTCCAACGGCCTTCGTAATTGCTCATGGCGGTACGCTCTTGTTCTGGGTGTGAAGATGATTCGAAATTAAACCGCAAATATAGTTATGTCAATTAACTATTAATCTAGATAACCAATATTTTTCCTGCTTAAAACCCACGCGTAGCTGGCGCTGTGAAAACCCGGCATAGCCATAGCGCGCCAACACCGGCAAACTAGATAGTCTTATTAACCTGCACCTTATGAGGATTGCACTGCCAATGGCCAAGCCTTCCAACATCGCCACCGCCAGCCAGGCCCTGCCCGACAACGACGAGGTACGGCCGCCGCTGGATTCAGCCCTGGACGATCTGATCGGCTACGCCATGCGCCGCGCCCAGCTCAAGCTGTTCCAGAACCTGATCGGCCGGTTGTCGGACCACGACCTGCGCCCGGCGCAATTCTCGGCCTTGGCGATCATCGAGCAGAACCCCGGGCTGATGCAGGCCGACCTGGCGCGTGCCCTGGCCATTGAGCCGCCCCAGGTGGTGCCGTTGCTGAACAAGCTGGAAAGCCGCGCCCTCGCCGTGCGGGTACGCTGCAAGCCGGACAAGCGCTCCTACGGGATCTTCCTCAGCAAGAGCGGCGAAACCCTGCTCAAGGAACTCAAGGCAATCGCCGCACAAAGTGACCTGGACGCCACCGCCGCCCTCGACGGCCAGGAGCGTGAAGAGCTGCTGCGCTTGCTGAAGAAGGTCTACCAGGACTGATCCGCCTACCAGAGCGCCACGGTGTAGAGCACCAGGAAACGGGTCTGGTTTTCATCGCGAAAGGCCGCGCCGCTCGGGAAGTCATTGCGGTAGATCGACTTGCGCGCCATGAACCCGACGTTCTTCAGCGGGCCGCTCTGGATCACATACCCCAGCTCCATCTGGAACTCGCGCTCCTTGCGATCCTCGGCGTTGAAAGCGGCCAGTTCGATGTGGTCGCCACGCACATAGCGCAGGCGCGTCTTCAGCCCCGGCACCCCCGCCGCCGCGAAGTCATAGTCGTAGATGGCTTGCCAGGTGCGCTCCTTGGCGTTGAGAAAGTCCGAACTCATGGTCAGTTCGCTCATGCCCATCAACTCCGTTCCCGAGATATAGGGCGTGGCCGTCTCCCCGCTTGAGTGCATGTAGCCAAGGCTGACGCGATGGCCGCCCAGGCGGTAGCCGAACAGCGCCGAGAGGTTGCGGTTATCCACCTTGCCCGCCTTGGCACTGCCGTCCTCGCGGCTGAAAAAGCTGCGCAGGTCACTGGTGAGCACGCCAGCGCCCACCGGCAGGTTGTGCAGCAGCGCCAGGGTGTCCTGCTGGTAGAGGTCCGCGATCTGCGCGTGATAGACCCGCAGGCTGAGGTCTTTGTTGACCTGGTAATCACCGCCGACGTAAGCCAGGTGCGAGGTGGTGGCGGTGGCGTTGAAGCGCCGGTTGGGCGAGGCGATGGTCATGGCCTGGTAGTCGGTGGAGTCGCGCTTGTTGATGCGGTCGATATAGCCCGTGTTGAGGGTCAGGCCATCGATGTCCCTGGAGCTCAACGTGGTGCCGCGAAAGGTTTGCGGCAGCAGCCGCGACGGACTGGCAAAGGCAAACGGCAGGAAGATCGACACATCGCCGGCCTTGACTGTGGTTTGGGCGAACCGCAGCTTGGCGGTTGGGGCCAGGCGCGAGTACTCGTCGGCGGCGCGCTTGTCGCTGGCCGACACCGGCAACAACTCGGTACCGCTGCGGTCCGGCGAAGAGTCGAGCTTGACCCCCATCAACCCGCGTACATCCAGGCCAAAGCCTACCGGGCCAGGGGTGTAACCCGATTCCAGGTTGAGGATGAACGCCTGGGCCCATTCCCGCGCGGCGGTCTTCGCACCGTCGTCCTTGTAGTCGCGGTCCAGGTAGTAATTGCGCAAGGTCAGGGTGCCGTGGCTGTCGTCGATAAAGCCTGCAGCCCACAGCGAACCGGGCAGCACGCTCAAGGCCAGCAAGGCCAGCAGCCGGCGTGGAGTGGTGTTCGACGCACAGGAGACGGACGCCGCTGCAACGGCGTCCTCCATAGGGAGTTCTGGCATGTTCGATGTCCATTTTTGTTGTTGTTTTTGGGTTGGCACACGCTCGGCCCTGTCAGCCTCGCGAGCCAAGAATGGAAACAGCCGAGGTGACTCGTCAACCGTAACCGACCGATAATCGAACATTAATAAAGCTATCTATTTTTCAGACACCCATGAATCAATATCTCAATACTTTGATTTTTATGGTTTTATTCTTGTTTTTTGAGTGATTTATTCCACCATTCATTTTTTAGTTATATTTGTTATCTTAATACTCAGCAGCCACTCAAGCTCGCCCCCCAACAAAAACAACAACAATGAGGTTTGCCATGGACAGTTCATCGCGTCGTTCGACGCTGACTATTGCGTTGTGCTTTATCGTTGCACTGATCGAAGGGTTCGATCTGCAAGCCGCCGGCACCGCCGCCGCCGGGTTGCGTCAAACCTTCGCCCTGGACCCGAAGATGCTCGGCTGGGTGTTCAGCGTCGGCATCATCGGCTTGCTGCCGGGGGCGTTCTTCGGCGGCTGGGTTGCCGACCGGATCGGGCGCAAGAAAATCCTGGTCAGCGCCGTGCTGCTGTTCGGGCTGTTTTCCCTGAGCACCGCGTTTGTCGACAGCTACTCAAGCCTGTTGCTGGTGCGTTTCCTCACCGGCCTGGGCCTGGGCGCCGCGCTGCCCAACCTGATCGCGCTGTGCGCCGAAGCGGTGAGCGAACGCAACCGTGGCACGGCCATCAGCGTGATGTACTGCGGGGTGCCACTGGGGGGTGCATTGGCCGCAGTGGTGGCGATGTTTTCCAGTGAGCACTGGCAGACCACGTTTATCATTGGCGGCCTGGCGCCCTTGCTGGCCGTACCGTTGATGATCCTGCTGCTGCCTGAGTCCAGCGCCTTTCGCCAACAGCTCGACACCCCCCACGGCGCCCGCCCGTCCACCGGCCAGGCGCTGTTCGGCGAGGGTCGCGCCCGTACCACCCTGGCGTTGTGGCTCAGCTACTTCTTCACCCTGACCGTGATGTACATGCTGCTGAACTGGCTGCCGTCGCTGTTGCTGGAACAGGGTTTCAGCAAACCCCAGGCGGGCATGGTGCAGATGCTCTTCAATATCGGCGGCGCCCTGGGTTCGCTGCTCGGCGGCGTGCTGCTGGACCGCTGCAATGCCGTCAAAGTGGTGTTGTCGGTGTATGCCGGGTTGCTGGCGGCGTTGGCCGGGGTCGGGTTGTCGGTGGGCATCGTGCCCATGGCCATCGCTGGT
>NZ_CVTN01000085.1:40903-72291 GCF_900004915.1 Pseudomonas sp. 31 R 17 | reverse complement strand
TGAACTGAAGCGACCTGCTGCCGAAAACTGCTTAACTCATTGTTTACCAAGGAGTTTTCCGTTTCGACTGCGCCGGAAGTGGGGCGAATTATAGACAGATAAAATTCTACGTCAATCGTTAATGTGAACTTTCTATCAATCCCGCTTGAAACCCCTTAACGCTTGCTAGACTGAGCAATATATTGCGCAGTTCGTGACAGTTAAGCATCATAATCCCTCTGCCCTTCTATATATGACTTCGGACAACACCTTTAATGACCACCCCACCCCGCAGCCCGGCCTCCGTACTCTTCCCCGTTGGCCTGCTGTTGATCGCGATGGCATCCATCCAGTCCGGCGCTTCGCTGGCCAAAAGCATGTTCCCGATTATTGGTGCGCAAGGAACCACGACCCTGCGCCTGATCTTCGCCAGCGTGATCATGCTGCTTCTATTGCGCCCATGGCGCGCCACGCTGACGGCCAGGTCCCTGCGCACGGTCGTGGTCTACGGGATGGCGCTGGGCGGCATGAACTTTCTCTTCTATATGTCGCTGCGCACCGTCCCCCTGGGTATTGCGGTTGCCCTGGAGTTCACGGGCCCGCTCGCCGTCGCCATCTATGCATCGCGCCGGGCAGTGGACTTTTTGTGGGTCGCGCTCGCGGTCATCGGTCTGCTCCTGTTGATTCCGATGGGCGAAGCCAGCAGTGGCATTGACGTGGTGGGTGCCGCGTATGCACTCGGCGCCGGCGTTTGCTGGGGGCTCTATATTCTGTTCGGCCAGAAGGCGGGGAACGATAACGGGGTGCAGACCGCCGCGCTCGGCGTAATGATCGCGGCTCTGTTCGTCGCGCCCATCGGCATCGTGCACGCCGGCACCGCGTTGCTGAGCCCCGCGCTGATTCCTGTGGCCATCGGCGTGGCTATCTTGTCCACGGCCCTGCCCTACACATTGGAAATGGTTGCGCTAACCCGCCTGCCCGCTCGCACTTTCGGTACCTTGATGAGTATCGAGCCGGCGTTTGGCGCCCTCTCCGGCCTGTTCTTCCTGCATGA
This sequence comes from Pseudomonas sp. 31 R 17, assembly GCF_900004915.1. Lineage (NCBI taxonomy): Bacteria > Pseudomonadati > Pseudomonadota > Gammaproteobacteria > Pseudomonadales > Pseudomonadaceae > Pseudomonas > Pseudomonas sp. 31 R 17. The sequence continues at coordinate 71,258 of NZ_CVTN01000085.1, read as the reverse complement.
GCAACTGACGCTCGCGCAATGGCTGGCCATCACCTGCATTATCCTGGCCTCCGTCGGTGCCACGCTGACAATGCGCAACGAATCCAAACCGCTGGTAGCCGCCGACTGACGCTCTTTGCAGGCAGCTCTGGTATTTAACGCTCATTTAGGCCATGTTTAGGCTGGTAAACGATGTCTTTCATGGAGAAGTTCGACACGGACAGCATGAACGCTACGCTCGAGAGCGAGTAAAGGCCGGCTTCGATCCTTTTGCGAAGCGGCTATTTAAGGATTGGAATGAATCGAATTTTGATACTGTTGCTGGTCGTAGGCATTGCTGGGTGTGCCGCGACCACAAAAACAGAAGTGAAACGGGGCAAGAAAGGACTGCACATCAACTGTTCGGGCCTGTCCTCCTCATGGGACCAGTGCTACACCAGCGCAGCCAATTCATGCGGTGCCAAGGGATATCGGGTTATCGCCAAATCCGGCGAGAACTCCGAGGAGCCAGGGGATTATCCGTTCGGCCTCAACCCTGCCGGCTATACCAGTCGCAGCATGATCGTCATTTGCAAATAGATACCTGAGCGACGCACAACAAGAGCGTCGCATGGGTAGTCAGCGCCGGTGATGCGACGCGGTATTCGGCCTGGACCTTCAGGACTTCGTACTCGAAGCCCCGAGCCAGTCCTGAATCAGATAGCCGCTGTACGCACCTGCAACCACTCGAGTGCATCGCCACTGAGCAACGGGCTCAGACGCTCGCGTACCTGGGCATGATAAGCGTTGAACCACTCGCGCTCATCAGCGCTGAGCAAGGACGGCTCCAGGCAACGGGTGTCGATCGGGCACAACGTCAGCGTTTCGAACTTGAGGAATTCACCAAACTCGGTCGTCCCCGCTTCGCGGTTCAACACCAGGTTCTCGATCCGCACGCCCCAACGCCCAGGGCGGTAGGTACCCGGCTCGATCGACGTAATCATGCCCGGCTGCATCGCCGTCTGCGGTGCGGCCAGCGCCTGGTAGGCGATCACTTGCGGGCCTTCGTGCACGTTGAGGAAATACCCTACACCGTGCCCGGTACCATGACCGTAATCCACGCCTTCGGCCCAGATCGGCGCACGCGCGATGGCATCGAGCAGCGGCGACAGGATGCCTTTGGGGAAATGAGCACGGGACAACGCAATCACACCCTTGAGCACGCGCGTGCAATCGCGCTTCTGCTCATCACTCGGCGTACCGATGGGCACCATGCGCGTGATATCCGTCGTGCCACCCAGGTACTGGCCGCCCGAGTCGATCAGCAACAAGCCATCGCCTTCGATCACCGCATGCTCTTCTGGCGTGGCGTGGTAGTGCGGCATCGCGCCGTTGGCGTTGAAGGCCGCGATGGTGTTGAAACTCAGCGATACATAACCCGGACGACGGGTACGCGCCGCCGTCAGATGCTCATCGATGGTCAATTCGGTAATGCGCTCGCGCCCCAGGGCCTTTTCCAGCCAGGCGAAAAATTCGCACAAGGCTGCGCCATCCTGCTCCATGGCCTGACGGATATGTTCGGCATCAGCCAGGCTTTTACGCGACTTGGCCAGGGTGGTTGGGTTCAAGCCTTCCACCCGCTTCACACCGGCGTCGAGATGTTCCAGTAGACCGGCCGTGACGCGTGCCGGATCAATTTGCAGGCTTGCCCCTGCCGGTACAGCTCGCAGCGCGTCGGCCACGTCACTGTAATCGCGTACGGTCACGCCATCACGCTCGAGTGCCGACCGCAGCTCGGCATCAACTTTGCTCAGCGCCACGAACAGAGTGGCCTGCTGCTGATTGATCAAGGCGAAAGACACAAATACCGGGTTGAACGAGACATCGCCGCCGCGCAGGTTGAACAACCAGGCGATGTCATCCAGTGTCGCGATGAAATGCCAGTCAGCACCGTTGTCTTTCAGGCTGGCGCGCAGGGCTGCGAGTTTGTCGCCACGGCTAAGGGTCGCTTGCGGGGGCAGATGCTGATAGATCGGCTGGTTCGGCAGCGCCGGGCGGTCGTGCCAGACTTCATTGAGCAGGTCGACGTCGGTACGCAAGCGCGCGCCACGCTCAGCCAGCTTGCCACCCAGGGTCCGTGCCGACGCCACGGCCATTACCGCGCCATCCACGGCCACCACGCCGCCTTCCGGGGTCTGTTCAGCCAACCACTCCAGGGGGCCAGGTTGGCCCGGTTGCAGTTTTACCAGTTCGATGCCACTGCCTTTGAGTTCCTTGGTCGCCTGTTCCCAGTAGCGGCTGTCGGCCCACACACCGGCAAAATCGGCGGTGACGATCAGCGTTCCCACCGAACCATGGAATCCCGACAACCATTGGCGGCCCTGCCAGTATCCCGGCAGGTACTCGGACAAATGCGGATCCGCGGACGGCACCAACAGGGCGTGAATGCCCTCCCGGCGCATCAGCTCACGGGTCTGCGCCAGGCGCTGGGGAACCGTTCCAGAGGTCAAAGGCTGCGTACTCATTGTGTCTCCTGCTAACCACTAATAATTGTTATGGAACTGCGGACAAGTTTCAGACTGCCCAGAACGCCGGTGCGCTGGCCAGGGCCGACTTGATCAGTTGTGCCGCTTCGTCGATATCCCGCTCGGTGGTAAAGCGGCCGAGACTCAAGCGAATGGTACGGCCGGCGCTGCGCGCGTCATGCCCCAGGGCCAGAAGCACATGGGACGGCGCGTTGCTCGCCGAATTGCACGCTGAAGTCGCCGAAAAGGCAATGCCGGCGCTCAGCGCACTGGGGTTGAATTCGCCTTCGCTGAACGTAAGGCTCAGGGTATGAGGGATTCGCTGGGTGGGGCTGCCGTTGAGGCGCACGCCCGCAATCGACCCCAACTGATCCAGCAGACGCTGACGCAAGGCCACGATTTGTGCCTTCTCCTCGGCAAAAGACGCCGCCGCCAGGGCGAACGCCGTGCCCATGCCCGCAATCTGGTGAGTCGCCAGGGTACCCGAACGCAAGCCGCCCTCATGACCGCCGCCATGAATCTGCGCCAGTACCTTCTGCTGCGCGCGAGGCCCCACGTACAACGCGCCGATGCCCTTCGGACCGTAAAGCTTGTGGGCCGAAAACGACATCAAGTCCACCGGCCACTGCGCCAGGTCGATGGCGACCTTGCCCGCGCCCTGGGCCGCGTCCACATGGAACAACGCCCCCTGCTCACGCACCCGGGCGCCGATGGCCGGGATATCGTTCAACGTGCCCAGTTCGTTATTGACCAGCATCAGCGACACCAGGAAAGTGTCTTCACGCAGCGCCTCACTGACCGCTTCGACACTGATCAGGCCGTCGGCATCAGGCACCAGGTAGGTCACCGCCACACCGGCATCCTGCAATTGCCGCGCAGTGTCGAGCGTCGCCTTGTGCTCGATCTGGCTGGTGATGATATGCCCGCCGGTTACGCCACGGGCCTGGGCCACACCTTTGATCGCCAGGTTATTGGACTCGGTGGCGCCGGAGGTCCAGACAATTTGCTCGGGCTGGGCGCCGACCAGTTCGGCCACCTGCTGACGCGCCTGCTCGACCGTTTGCCGGGCCGCCTGGCCGAACGCATGGGAGCTGGACGCAGGGTTACCGAAATTGGCATTGAAGCCCAGACACTCAACCATCACCTGGATGACCCGCTCATCCACCGGCGTGGTGGCGGCGTAGTCGAAATACAACGGACGTTTATTCATGGTGTTAAAAACTCGCAGAGCGTGTTCCCGAGAGCAGTGTCGCGGGGGCATCGAACAGAACAGAGGTTGTCAGGTTTAACTGATCGGATGCCGTTAAAGAAGGACCACTTTATGAAAATGTGCGTAGGAACGCTCCTGAAATTCAGCTTAACAGGCTGAAGTCACGCCATGGAAAACAAAAAACCCGAGATTCCTTATGGGAAACCCGGGCTCTTCACCGCGACCGCACCGCTCAACTGGGCCGATCCTTCAGGGCTACGCTGCGCTCGGCATTCATTTCGCCCTGATGATCAAAACCGAACGACTTGAGTGGCTGGCCGGTCAGTGCCGCACGCTGGTGTTGATAGTCATCGAATGACAAACCGCGACGACTCAGCGCTTCCAGCGCCAGTTGCCGGGTTTCCTGGGCGGAGTAGGGGCGCAGCTCCGGGGATGGATGGGTCGCGCATCCGGCGAGGACAGAGGTGACAAGCAACAGCGAAACAGCGAGTGAGCGGATCATGGCGGTGGCCCTGCAAAGGAGGTGTCGAATCAATGAACACAGGCTACTCCCGCCCCCGCACGCTGAAAAATCACCGTCCTCGATAGTCGCTATCAACCGTTGCAGCAGATTCGATAATCACAACCGCTTATTTCTTTATGATCTATAAATATGTAAATCAATTAATTTACGGAATATGAGAATCACTCTATAAACAACGCTGCCCGCCAATGTTGCCGCGCCACGCCAAAGGCAATTCCCGCATTTTATTTCCAAGAGAGGTGTCCATGCAGTTATTAACCCTCCCCCCCTCGCCTGCGCTCGCGACCTCCATTCGTGCCACGGCCCAGGTGTTCGAAGACCCGAAATCCAAGGCCTTGCTCGACCACATCCAGCAAGTGGCGCCCAGCGAAGCCAGCGTGCTGATCATCGGCGAAACCGGCACCGGCAAGGAGCTGGTAGCCCGGCACATCCACAACCTGAGTGCGCGGCGCAACCGGCCATTCGTGGCGGTCAACTGCGGGGCGTTTTCTGAATCCCTTGTCGAAGCCGAGCTGTTCGGCCACGAAAAAGGCGCCTTTACCGGCGCCCTCTGCGCCAAGGCGGGCTGGTTCGAAGAGGCCGATGGCGGCACCTTGTTCCTCGATGAAATCGGCGATTTGCCCCTGCCGATCCAGGTCAAGCTGCTTCGGGTGCTGCAGGAACGTGAAGTGGTACGCCTGGGCTCGCGCAAGAGTATTCCTATCGACGTGCGGGTACTGGCGGCAACCAATGTACAACTGGAAAAAGCCATCAACGCAGGGCATTTCCGCGAAGACCTTTACTACCGTCTCGACGTGGTCAGCCTGGAGCTCAGCCCACTGCGCGAGCGCCCGGGCGATGTCCTGCCGCTGACCCGACACTTTATCGACACCTACAGCCGACGCCTGGGTTATGGCCCGGTCACCATCAGCCGCGAGGCCGAGCACAAACTCAAGAGCTACAGCTGGCCGGGCAATATTCGTGAGCTGGAAAACGTGATCCATCACACGTTGCTGATCTGCCGCAACAGCGTGATCGAACGCGACGATCTGCGCCTGTCGAACCTGCGCATCGAACGCCAGGACGACAGCCAGCAATGCCTCGACAACAGCGCCGAAGCGTTGCTCGCGCGGGCCTTTCAAAAACTGTTCGAGGAACAGGCCGGCGCCCTGCACGAGAAGGTCGAGGACGCGCTGCTACGCGCCGCTTACCGCTTCAGCCACTACAACCAGGTGCACACCGCCAGCCTCCTGGGCTTGAGCCGCAACGTCACGCGCGCGCGGCTGATCAAGATCGGCGAGTTGGCGGTGAACAAGCGCAGGCCGGGGGAAAACCTGCAGGGCGAGCGGATGCTGCATCTATCCATTTAGGCGGCAGTGCAAGGCGTCGTCATGGCTGCGCTCAAAACTGCGCAGCACCTGGAACGAATCAAAGATTACCGCCTTGGCCCGGTGCACGCGGATCAGCGTCCAGAAATCCTCACCGCCCTGCTCGAAGCGCCTGAATGCCGCCTCGCCATCCTCACGGGATTGCCATTGCAGGTAGTTGAGCACCCGCCGCCCGTCATCGCTGACCTGCACGCTCGCACGCAAAAAGCCGTCATGACTCTGCGCCAGTCGCTCGCTTTGCACGGTCAAGGCCGCCACCAGGGCCTCCTGCTGGCGCGGGTCGATGTGAAATTCGATCACCTGTGTGAAGCCGCGACTCTTCTCTGATACCTGCATGAACACTCCCCTTTCTTTGTAGGCAGAATCTTGCGATCCAGTGCCATGCAGGGTAAAACCTCTAGTTAAGTCAAGGTCAAGCGCTGAATCGGGGGTTTTATGCTCAACAAGGAACTCACCGTTGGCCAGTTGGCTGCCCGCAGCGGCGTGGCCGTCACTGCGCTGCATTTCTACGAAACCAAGGGGCTGATCAAAAGCAATCGCAATGCCGGCAACCAGCGGCGCTACCCACGGGATGTGTTGCGGCGGGTGGTGGTGATCAAGATCGCCCAGCGCCTGGGCATTCCGCTGGCAACCATCGGCGAGGCATTACAGGCATTGCCCGATGGCCGAACGCCTACCGCCAAGGATTGGGCACGCCTGTCGGCACGCTGGCGGGAAGATCTGGATGAGCGGATCAATAAACTGTCGATGCTGCGCGACAAGCTCAATGGCTGCATAGGCTGCGGGTGCCTGTCGATGGAGGCGTGCCCGTTGCGCAACCAGGGCGACCAACTTGGTGAGCGCGGACCGGGCGCGCAGTTGCTGGAGCCTACTGCGCAGTCATGAGCTCACGCCCCAGTGGAAGGACGCCGGCGCCCTTCCACAGTGGCGATCAACGGGTGGGCGGTGAACCCGACGCGTCCGGTCGGCCCCGGTAAGCCGCGCACCCCAGCCACACGGTCATCACGCCCAACGCCGTCAGCGGTAGCCCATGGAACAGCACGATCACCTGGGCCGGCGTCCATGTCACGTAGAACGGCCCGACCACCAGCATCCCCACGCCAAAGCCCACCATCTGAATCAGGACCAACAGGCTGAACAGCGGCAGTCGCAAGCTGTCCGGTTCGCTTTGTGCGCGGGAGACCAACGCCACTTCGGACAGCCCGTCGCCCAATCCTGCCCACACCACCAACAGCAGCGCCAGCCACAATTGGGTTTGCTGGAACGTCAGGATAAAGCCGCTGGACATCAGCGCCACACCAAACATGAACAACCGCTCCATACCTGGCATGCCGCGCCCCTTCAACAGCGCACTGGCGATACGCGCCCCGATGAACTTGCCACAGGCCCAGACCGCCAGCAGGTAACCCATCACGGTTTTGGCCGTGTCCGGGGAAATGTACTGGGACAGCACCGGCCAGCCGACGTTATGCGCCGCGCTGCCGAGGGTGTCGAGCATGCTGATCAACAACATTGCGGCCAGCACCGGCGCGCCGCGCAGGCCCCTGGTCAACGCGCGCCACTCCGCCGAAAGGCCGCGATGCGCGGCGACGGTAACGCTGTACAACGCACGCAGTGGCATGACCAGGCAAGCGGCTATCACATAGGTGCCGATATTCACCGCGAATACCGCCTCAAATCCCCCCGCGGCAATCAGCAGCCCCGACAGCAAGCTGCCGAACACCGCGCCGGTTGCGGCCGCCGAGGTGATCCAGGCGTTGGTATCGACCCGCTGTTCAAGGGCAACCCAGGTGGGCAACTGGCTGTTGAGGCCGATGGCGAACAGCGAATTGCACAGGCCGATACCGAAGGCGATAAACGGCAGCAGGCTGAGTTGATGCGCAGGGATCAGCAGCAGCAACGGCGTCAGCAGCAGCGCTCGCGCCAGGTCCAGCCCGGCCAGGGTGCCGCGCCCGGCGAAACGCCGGAAAAACGGGATGCCGAACAGGCTGGCGACAATGCCACCGGTCACGCGGCACGCCAGGAAGATGCTGACGAACACCACGCTTTGGCTGAGCCAGTAGACATAGGTGGACAAGGCCACCATGTTGAGGAAAGCGCCAAAGTCCGACACGCCGCGAGCGAAGATGATCAGCCGCGCGTTGCGGATCGACAGGTACAGCTGTTGATCGTGGCTCATGCAGGCGGCGCCGCTTGATCATCCGGCACGCTGCGCAGGCTGACCAGCAGCATGTCGCGCCAGGCCGGTGTCGACGCTACCTTCGGCCGCACATCGCCGGCGCGGTGGTAGAGCCCTCGGTCATCGATCACGAGGGTTTCCAGGAAGCGCGTCATCGGCAGATTCAACACGCGACTGTGCTCCTCATCACTGGTAAACACCTCCGAGACCACCGGCAATGTGTTGTGCTCGCCGATAAAATGCATGAACACCCAATCCAGACCATCCTGGTGAATCCCCGACGTGGTGGGGCTGCACGCTTGCGCGTCCGCCCGCACACGAAACTGGTGGATATCGATGGTATGACTCTGCTCGCCCAGGTGCGGTGCGATCACCGCCAGGTCGGTGGCCAGCAGCTTGCGCATCAGCGGATGTTCGATAAAACCTTCCTCGCTGTAGCTCAAATGGTTCACCCCCTGGCGATAGTTGACGGCGTAGGTGACCGGCGACTTGAACGCGGTGCTCCTGTCGATCTGCAATTGCCGTGACGGTGAAAAACGATAGCGCAGAATACGCCGCTCGCGATGGGTGTACGCCTTGAATGCCTCGTCGCGCACCAGGTTGGCCCAGTACGCGCGAAAGCTCTGCTCTTCGCCCGCCTCGACACTGACCAACTCGCCAAAGTCAGGCCGATGGCAGTAATGGTGCTCGCGCAAGTGCGCGGAAATTGTCGGGATATCCATATCGCTAGCCTGCCACCGGGTTGTCGATGATGACGCGCAAGTGCTGGCCGACCGCGTCATGCAGTGCGCGCGCATCGGCAGCGTCCGCGACCCTGGCCCAGCACTTGAGCAGATAATGTTCCTCGATATCCGCATCGATCATGTGCCCCGGCTCCTGCTGGGCATACTCGAGCACCGCGACGTTCTGTTCCAGGAACTCCACGCCTTCAATGCCCTGAAACCGACCGCTGTGCTGCGGGTAGATCGCCAGCATCGCGTAATGTTGCCCGGCCTCGGCCACCTTGCGAGCACCCGCTTCCAATTGCGCGTCGATGCCCTGCTCGCCCGTCAGCAACGAAAGATACAGCTGATAGGGATCGATACCGGCCAGATCGCGGAACGCCGCGTTCACATAGAGCCCGCCCACCCGCGGGTTGATCTCGATCACCACAGGGCCCTGCGGGGTCATGCGGAACTCGAAATGCACCACGGCGTTGGTCAGGCCGACCGCCTTCAGACATGCCACGGCGTACGCGCGGATCTGCTCGCACTCGCGGTCGCTGAAGGAGGTCGGAGGGGAAATCAGCAGGTTTTCGAGCACCGTGCCGCTGCGCTCGGTCAGCAACAGTTTTTCGTTGATCAACAGTGGATGCACACGCTCGCCGGCCACCACACACTCCACGCTGCCTTCGATACCGGGGATGTAGCCCTCCAGCAACAGACTGCGCCCGGGAATGTAGGCATGCCGTTGGCCGTCGTCCTCCAGTAGGGTGTGCGCACAGCCATAGAAGTCCGCGTACGCCGCCGTGGCGTGGTCTTTGACAAACAGCGCGTAGTGGCTGCGCAGTTCCGCCCAATTGGCGCATTTCCTGATAAACGCCGAAGCGCCGCCAAACGGCGGTTTGGCGATCAGCGGATAACCGACCCGCTCGGCGTGTTGCTGGAGTTGCTGTTCGTTATTGCACAGCGCAAACGGCACCGAGGCAATGCCGTGATGCTTCAGCACCCTGCGCATCAGGAACTTGTTGTTGCACGCCGCCACCGCCTCGGGGCGGCTATGCACCAGGCCCAGGCGCTGGGAAGCTCGCGCAACGATACAACCGACCTCGCCCAGCGCAGACGGATGGCCGGCCTGGCAGAAAATCCCGCGAATCTGATACTGCCCATCGAGCTGGCCGACCAACGCCAGAATGGCCTGCTCGTTGAGCCCGTCGAGCAGGAACACCGAGTCACTGTCATCCCTGAGCCGTTGAACATGCCTGCGCCCTGCCACGCCCGCCGTCAAGCACACCAGGCCCTGGGCGCGGGCAGCCGCGAAGTGCGGCTCCCGGTAGTTATAACGAACAGACGTACTGTCATCGACATCGATAAAAAGGATGGCGTCCTGTTTCATGTTTTATACCGCCTTAGTCCATCAATTTATTCAGGCATCCTGCCAACTGCACCACTGCCCTTCCCAGTTACGGAATCGGTAATGACGCTGCCCATCGCGAACTTCGAAGTACGGCAAGTCCTCAGGCTTTTCAAAGTCCAGCAGCGGCACCGTAAACTTGCCTTGGGCGTGCGGCAGAACATATTCGGGCAGGGCAATATTGGACACTCGCCGCTTGAGGCGATCCATGATGGCGATGGCCTGGCTGATCGACGCCTTGTATTCAGAGGCACCGGGAGAAAACGGCATGAAGTGATATAAGTAATAAGGCTTCACACCCAAACGATAAAGATCGATAAACAGTTTATGCAGTGTGGCTTCATCATCGTTGACGCCGCGCAACAATGGCATATTGGAAAATACGATCGGCACCACACCCTGAATACGTTTGACCGCCACGGCAAAGTCAGCGCTGAGTTCGAGCGGGTGGCAGACGTGCACGCCAAACGCATTGACCTTGTACTTTTCCAGCATCGCGATCAACTCATCGGTCACGCGAAACGGGTTGAAACTCAAGGCCCGCGAGTGAACGCGGATCAGCAGGTCATCGCTGATCCCGCGCAGCGCGGCCAGGTATTCTTCGAGCTTGCGGTCGGCCAGCATCAGCGGATCGCCGCCGCTGAGAATCACTTCTTCGATGGCCGGATTGGCGCGGATGTACTCCACCGACTCCATGAAGGAATCCCGGCTGGCGTTGGCCTTGTCCGTGCCCACCTGCAAGGTGCGCAGCGCTTCGAAGCAGAACTGGCAATAGGCATTGCAGGTATTGGTGGTGCGCAGGATCACGCGATTGTCGTACTTGTGCTGGCAGATGGGCGTCTTCATTTCATGGCCCAGCTCCCAGTTCTCGGAGGTGCCATCGTAATCACCCTCGACCTGCTCGCTCCAGTACGGCACCACTTGCCGCCACAGCGGGTGGTCCATGACGGTGCCACTGGTGACGGAGCGCCTGATCAGATCAATGTAGTACGGCGTGATCTGCATCTTGCGCCCCAGCAGGTTATGCTCGATGTGCGCAGTCGTTTCCTCGCCCCAGCCACCGCAGGCAGCACGAAGACTCGGTTCATCACGCAGGGCATTCTTCTGCTGCCAACGCCAGTCTTGCCACTGCACCGAGCGGTGAATTTCTTGATCAAAAATCGACATGAGTAGGTACTCTCTGTTAAGGCATATGAACGCGTGCCCTTCCCCGGCGGGAACAGCGATATTCGCAACAATGACAATCGACTTGGGAGGCAGGCGGCGATCAATTGGCCGATGCAATCAGCCACGCAGGAAAGTAACAACAACTTATTATAAGTGGGGTCGGATAAGCGACGGAGACGGTCATTTAATACACTTCCTTTTTTTAAAATTATCTGACTTCCATGCCGACACCTACTAAAGCCGAAGCCTTCGACAGCGTCAATACAATATCCCTGCTTTTTTTCAGGTTTCAACCCACGCCTGCGCCCACCTCCCGCAAACGTAGGTATTCAGCCGTTAAAATGCATTCATTTAAAAAGTAAATAACACCGTCAATAACCCTTTCAGCTTCCCGCGAGATTATTTTTATACTTATATAACTACGTAGTTGCGCGCTTATCACTCTGCCTCGGCGTGCACCCCGTCCGTGGATGCAATCACGCACGATCAGCGCCCATGCGTAAGGCCCGCTGTGCGCCTGAAACATTTTCTTTCATTTCTCGCCTGGGGATTTCTCATTCTCATTCGTCTTAATTTAGATACAGCCCGTCGCGTCAGCAAAAGCTACGACCGGCCTTTTCCGGGCCTCCATCGCCCCTTCCATCAAGACCCTCATCCACATGTCGAAGAAGTCACGCTCAAAACTCTGGTTTCTTGTACACAGCTGGCTGGCGTTGCCCATCTGGTTCTTTGTCCTGATCGTCTGCGTCACCGGCACCCTGGCGGTGGTCAGCCAGGAAATCGTCTGGCTGGCCAACCCGGATATCCGCGCGAGCAAGCCGTCCGATGATGCCCAACCGCTGAGCTTCGACCAAGTGATCGCCGCCATCAAGCGCGACGAGCCTCAGGTCATCGTGCGCTCGATCATCCGTCCCGACGAATCGCACTTCGCGTTGATGGTCGGCCTCAGCTATCCGGACGGGCGTTCGGTCGATGCCTATGCCAACCCCTACACGGGCGCCCTCCAAGGCATCAGCCCGGCCTTCGACTTCCAGCAATTCACCCGCGCCCTGCACGGCTGGTGGCTGGTGCCGTTCACCAATGGCTACAGCTGGGGCTGGTACCTGGTGTCGCTGCTCGGCCTGCCGTTGCTGGCCTCATTGGTTACCGGCCTTGTGGTGTACAAGCGTTTCTGGAAAGGTTTTTTGCGCCCCACCCTGCGCATCCGTCACGGCGCACGGATTTTCTGGGGCGACTTCCACCGCCTGAGCGGTATCTGGTCGATCTGGTTCATCGCCGTCATCTCCATCACCGGCACCTGGTTCCTGATCCAGGCGATCCTGGGTGACAACCAGATCTCCATTTCCAGCGAGCCTATCGTGCCGGTGATTGCCCGGGAAAAGGTGCCGCTGTCCGCACCCGGCGTGCCGGCCCCGATGATTGCCCTGGACGACGCGATCAAGATCGCCACCCAGCGCATCCCCGGGCTGGAAGCCACCTTTGCCTTCCTGCCGCTCAATGCCTACAGCCACCTGCAGATAGGCGGGCGCGGCTGGTACCCGCTGATGTTCCAGACCGCGCAACTGAACCCCTACAGCGGTGAAATCGCCGTGTCGCACCTGCTGTCCGACCGCACCGCGCTGGAGTTCGTCACCGAGTCCATGCGCCCGCTGCACACCGGTGACTTTGGCGGACTGTGGATCAAGCTGATCTGGGCCTTCTTCGGCCTGGTGCTGAGCATGATGGTCTTGAGCGGCTTGCTGATCTGGACCAAGCGCACCGCCCTGGCCACCCTCAACGCCTTCAAACGCGAGGCCAAGACCCAGCGTCAGGCTGTGCCCGCCCCGGCCTTGCAGGCTGAAACCTCGGAGACTCACTGATGAGCAGAGTCACGGCCAAACCCTCTTCACCCCTGCGGGCCTGGTGGCTGAAGTGGCGTTTCCATATAAACATTCTGCTGTTGCTGGTGCCGCTGGGCTTCATGCCCAAGTATTTTGCCGATGCCGCCCTGTTTCGCGGGGATGCCGGCATTGGCGAGCGGGTCGCCGGGGACATTCAAGTCGGCCCCTGGAGCCTGACCCTCGCCGAGTTTCGCAACGAAGGCCCGCGCCCCGACCCGGCCGGCCCGATGAAAGCCTTTAACGCCGCCCTGTGCGCCACCTGTGCCGAGCAGGTCAAGGCCACCTACCTGCGCATCGGCAAGCCCCGCAGCCTGCGGGCCGCCGGGGTGATCTTCTTCGGTACGCCGTACCGCATGGGCGCCATCGTGCCGGTGCCGGAACGCACGCCGATCGATGCCGAGCTGTGGGTCACCATGGAAGGCTGGGACGGCACCATGCACCAGGGTTCCATCCCGCTGAGCCAGGCCTCGCCTGCCACCATTGCCTGGTTGAACAAGCAAGGAGTCAAACCATGATATTCAAACACCTGACTGCCGGTTGCGTACTGTTGCTCAGTACCGGCCTCAGTCAACTTGCCCTCGCTCACAACCCGATGTGCGAGTGCAAGGAAATCCCCGGCGAGCAGATCCAGTGCAAGGGCGGGTTCTCCGACGGCAGCGGCGCTCCGGGCGTGACCCTGGATGTGATCGGCTACGACGAGACCATCCTGGTACCGGGCAAGCTCGGTGAGGATTCGACCCTGACCTTCAAGAAACCCACGGCCGAATTCTATGTACTGTTCGATGCCGGTCCCGGTCACGTGGTGGAAATCGACCAAGCGGATATCCAGGCGCAATGAGTACCGTACAGGTAGTGCGCCCGGCCGGCGCGGGGCATGAAACCCTCTATGTGCTGTTGCTGTGCCTGATCATCCTGGCGGTGGCGGGAACGGTGGTGGCCTTGCACGGTGAAACCCAAGAGGTCGCAGCTGTGCCCAGTCATCAGCTGGATGCTCGGCGCGACCTGAGCGCCGCCGAACAGGGCATCTACGCCGACCTGCGGGTGACCCTGGATGAAATCCACTTGCTGCAGCAAGAGCAGAACGCCCTGCCTACGCCGGACCAATTGGCGCAAGAAGGCTTTGCCCCGTTCGCCCAGGACGCCAGTTCCGTCAGCCGTGGCGATCATCGCTGGCAACTGCTCGCGCCCTCGACCTACCTGGGCTTGAGCCAGGCCACCGACACCAGTGGCTCGTTGCTGATGCGTGTGCAAGGCGCCGAGCCGGATATCTGGCTCAACCGTGGCAAACACCTGGCCGTCCCCTCCGACCTCACTGACCAGGCGCTGATCGCTGCCGGCTGGCAGCAGGTGGTCGCGCAATTCGATGCCGGCGTGACCCGCCAGCACCGCCACTGAACGAGAAGACCGAGTGCCCATGTCCATTTCATCTCCCCTGTTGCGCCTGTTGCTGGTTGGCCTGTTCAGCCTGATCCTTGCTCCCCTGGCGAATGCCGAAGCGAGCAAACGCCTGCGCATCGGCATCACCTTGCATCCTTACTACAGCTACGTGGCCAACATCGTCGGCGACAAGGCCGAAGTGGTGCCGCTGATTCCGGCGGGCTTCAACCCCCATGCCTACGAGCCGCGCGCCGAAGACATCAAGCGCATCGGCACCCTGGACGTGATCGTGCTCAATGGCGTGGGGCATGACGACTTCGCCGATCGCATGATCGCCACCAGCGAGCGCCCGGATATCCCGGTGATCGAAGCCAACGCCAATGTGCCGCTGCTGGCCGCCACCGGCAATGCCGCACGCGGTGCGGGCAAGGTGGTCAACCCGCACACGTTCCTGTCGATCAGCGCGTCGATTGCCCAGGTCAATAACATCGCCCGCGAGCTGGGCAAGCTCGACCCGGACAACGCCAAGGCCTACACCCAGAACGCCCGCGCCTACGGCAAGCGTCTGCGCCAGATGCGCGCCGACGCCCTGGCCAAGCTGACCAGCGCACCCAACCCGGACCTGCGCGTAGCCACGGTGCACGCGGCCTACGACTACCTGCTGCGCGAGTTCGGCCTGGAAGTCACCGCCGTGGTCGAACCGGCCCACGGCATCGAGCCGAGCCCCAGCCAGCTGAAGAAAACCATCGATGAACTGCGCGCCCTGGACGTGAAAGTGATCTTCTCGGAAATGGATTTCCCGTCCACCTATGTCGATACGATCCAGCGTGAATCCGGGGTCAAGCTGTATCCGCTGTCACATATTTCCTACGGCGAATACAGCGCCCAGAAGTACGAAGTGGAAATGACCGGCAACCTCAATACCGTGGTCCGGGCGATCCAGGAGTCGGGAACATGACGGCGGCAGAACACCTGAACATTGCAAGCAACGGCCCGACGCTGGACTTCGACAACGTCGCGCTGACCCTGGGCCGTACCGTGATTCTCGATGGCGTGAGTTTCCAGGTTCAGCCCGGCAGCATCCACGCGCTGGTCGGCCCGAACGGCGGCGGCAAGAGTTCACTGATCAAGACCCTGTTGGGACAAACGCCCCATCAGGGCCGATTGAGTCTGGAATGGCCGACCACGCCCGGCACCATCGGCTACGTGCCCCAGGCCCTGGAGTTCGACCGGGGGTTGCCGATGACGGTGGATGATTTCATGGCTGCCATGTGCCAGCGGCGGCCGGCGTTTCTTGGCCTGTCCCGGCACTACGCCGGTGCGATTGGCGAGGCGCTGGAACGGGTCGGCATGCAGGACAAGCGCAAGCGGCGCATGGGCGCGCTGTCCGGTGGCGAGCGCCAGCGCGTGCTGCTGGCCCAGGGCCTGATACCTGCGCCGCAATTGCTGGTGCTGGATGAGCCGATGTCGGCGCTGGACGAAGCCGGTATCCAGGTGTTCGAACGCTTGCTCAGGGACTGGCGACTGGCCGGGATCACCGTGCTGTGGGTCGAGCATGACCTGGAAGCCGTTGGCCGTCTGGCCGACCGTGTCACCGGCCTGAACCGCCGCGTGCTGTTCGACGCCACGCCCCGGGAAGCGCTGACCCCGGATCGCCTGCTGACCTTGTTTTCCACTCACCCTCGGAGCCCGGCGCAATGAGTTATGAAGCGTTTCGCCTGATGGTCCAGGGCTGGGCCTCTTCCGGCTACTTGCCGGAGGCGCTGGCCTATGGTTTTGTGGTCAACGCGCTGCTCGCCGGTTTGCTGATCGGCCCGGTACTGGGCGGACTGGGCACGCTGGTGGTGGTCAAGCGCTTTGCGTTTTTCTCCGAAGCGGTCGGCCATGCCGCCCTGACCGGCGTGGCCGTGGGCATCCTGCTCGGTGAACCCTACACCGGGCCCTACGGCAGCCTGTTCGGCTACTGCCTGCTGTTCGGCATCCTGCTCAATTACCTGCGCAACCGTACCGGCCTGGCGCCGGATACGCTGATCGGCGTGTTCCTGTCGGTGTCCCTGGCGTTGGGCGCCAGCCTGCTGTTGACCCTGGCCGGCAAGATCAATGTGCACATCCTGGAAAACGTGCTGTTTGGCTCGGTGCTGACGGTCAACGGCAACGACTTGCTGGTGCTGGCGGTGGTCGGTGCGCTGGTGATGGCCCTGGCGCTGCCGCTGTACAACCGCATCATGCTCGCCAGCTTCAACCCGCAACTGGCGGCAGTGCGCGGCGTGGCAGTGAAGACCCTGGACTATCTGTTCGTGATTCTGGTGACGCTGATCACCGTCGCGGCGGTCAAGGTGATCGGCGCGATCCTGGTCGGTGCCCTGCTGGTGATTCCGGCGGCGGCGGCGCGGCTGTTGAGTCAGTCGCTCAAGGACTTCTTCTGGGTTTCGGTGGCCATCGCTACCGTCAGTACCCTGTGCGGCATCCTGCTGCCGATCATCTTCGACCTGCCTGTACCGTCCGGCGCCGCGATCATTCTGGTTGCCGGCATCGCCTTCGCCTTCGCCGCCATCGCGCGCGGCACAGTGCCCAGCCTCAAAGGGAATCTTGGATAATGCGCCCTGTCTTTCGCCCACTGGCCCTGACCATCGCCTGCTTGCTCAGCACCTCGGCGCTCGCCGTCGTGGATGGTTTTCAAACCAGGGACTTCGTTGCCAACCATGGCCTTGGCCATGCCGCGCTGACCAAGACCAAATCGGTAAAACCGGTCAAGGTGCTGGCGTCGTTGCCGATCACCTACGGCCTTGCTGAAGTGCTGCTCAAAGGCTGCGACGTGCAGCTCGAACGCGCGGCACCCGCCAATTTGCCCGGTTCGCGGCAAGTGTCCTACTTCACCGGGCGCGGTGCGTCGGCGCTGAGCCAACTGGCCCAGGATGCCGATGCCGCCATCGGCCTGCGCTCGCTGTGGGCCGATGACCCGCTCTACCCCGTGGCGCGGCGCAGCAACATCCGTATTGTCGAAGTCGACGCTGCGCACCCGGTGGACGGCGGTTTGCCGGGCATCGCCGTGCAGCCGGGCGTCAGCGATGGCTTGAACAGCCAACCCTGGCAGTCGAGCAACAACATGGGGCGCATGGCCGATGTACTGGCGGCCGACCTGAGCCGCCTGGCGCCGGGCGCCAAAGCGCAGATCGACGCTAACCTGGCCGCGCTCAAGCAGCGCCTGCTCAAGCTCACCGCCGACAGCGAGGCACGCCTGGCCAGGGCCGATAATTTAAGCGTGGTCAGCTTGAGCGATCACTTTGCCTATTTGATCAGCAGCTTGAATCTGGAACTGCTCAGCACCGATGCGCGGCCGGATGCGGACTGGACGCCTGAAGCGCTGCAAAAACTCAGTGCGCAGTTGAAGGACAATGACGTGGCGCTGGTGCTGCACCACCGCCAGCCGAGTGAGGCGGTGAAAGCGGCTGTCAGTGCCGGCGGCGCCAACCTGCTGGTGTTGAACGTAGACGGTGCCGATCCTGTGACAGAGCTGGAAACCAATGTGGATCAGGTGATCAAGACGCTGATGCCTTAACGTCCACCCCCACATGAATCGCGTCATGGCGCCAGAACTCCAGGTCGCAATCGATCAAGCGCTGGTGCTGGTCATAGTTGACCCGGGCGATCCGCAAGCCCGGGCTGCCCACCGATACGCGCAACGCAGCGGCGGCTTCCACCGGCAATGAGGTCGGCACGATCTCGAAACGCACCCGCCCATAGTGCAAGTCGTACTTGCGCGCATAGAGTTCGGTCATCGACTGATTCAAATCGCACGCCAGGATGTCCGGGAAATAGTGGGGGTTCAGGTAGTGCTCCACGTACAGCACCAGACGCCCGTCGATCCTGCGCGCCCGGCAAATCTGGATCACGCTGGACAACGCCGGCAGCCGCAGCCACGCACACACCGCCGCCGACGCCGGTTGCAGGCGCGCCGAAATAACCTCAGTGGAGGCCACACGCCCCTGGTCGCTGACCATCGCGTGAAAGTGGCTGCGTTGCATCAGGTTATAGGCCAGCCGGGGTGGCGAGACGAACCAGCCCCTGCGCTCCTCGCGATAGATCTGCCCTTGGGCCTCCAACTGTAACAAGGCTTCGCGCACGGTAATCCGGGTGGTACCAAACAACTCGCTGAGCTTGCGTTCGGCGGGCAGCTTGCTGGCAGGCGGCAACAGGCCATGATCGATCTGCTCTTGCAGCGCCAGGCCGATGGAGGTTACCGCCTTGATTGCCTCGTCACGCATCAACGTTACCTATCTGGACTAGACCAGCACCGTTCAGGTGCATAAAACGCGCTCTTCATGGGCTCGTGCTGCTGCATGCCAGCCTAGGCATTGCAGATGACCGACAGATGACAATGGATGTCGCTGCCCGCACCACACCCTGCAATACATCGGCCAAGTCCATGGCCTGCGGGCACTTGGGCATGGTCTACGCTAAGTCTGAACGGAGCGACACCCGTGCTTCAAAAACGACATCGACATGAAACTGTCATCCATCGGGCCTAGATTGGCTCAGGTATTGCTGACCTAGACCACACCCTCGCCAACGTTCAGATAAAACGCCGCGTGATAAACGCCCAAAGGAGCTTCGGATGAAACAGCTTTTCCTGGCATCACTGTTAGGCTCGACCATTGCCATGTGCACCGCCGCCATGGCCGCTGATACCGATCTAAAAACCTTGGAAGCCGCCGCCAAGAGCGAGGGCGCCGTGAACAGCGTCGGCATGCCCGATGACTGGGCCAACTGGAAAGGCACCTGGGACGACCTGGCCCGGATCCATGGCCTCAAGCACATCGACACCGACATGAGCTCGGCCCAGGAAATCGCCAAGTTCAAGGCCGAAAAAGACAATGCCAGCGCGGATATCGGCGACGTGGGCGCCGCCTTCGGTCCCATCGCGGTGAAGCAGGAAGTGACCCAGCCGTACAAACCCTCCACCTGGGCTTCGGTACCGGATTGGGCGAAGGACAAAGACGGCCACTGGGCACTGGCCTACACCGGCACTATCGCGTTTATCGTCAACAAGAAACTGCTCCACGGCTCCGAAGTCCCAACCAGTTGGGCCGACCTGCAAACCGGCAAATACAAGGTCTCGGTGGGTGACGTAAGCACCGCCGCCCAAGCCTCCAACGCGGTACTCGCCGCCGCCATCGCCAACAAGGGCGACGAGAAAAACATCGCACCGGGCCTGCAGTTCTTCACCAAGATTGCCCAGCAAGGTCGCCTCGGCCTGTCCAACCCGACCATCGCCACCCTGGAAAAAGGCGAAGTCGAAGTGGGTATCGTCTGGGACTTCAACGGCCTGAGCTACAAGGCCAAGATGGCCAACCCGGATGACTACGTGGTGCTGATCCCATCGGATGGCTCGGTGAAGTCCGGCTACACCACCATCATCAACAAGTACGCCAAGCACCCGAACGCCGCCAAGCTGACGCGCGAATACATCTTCAGCGATGCCGGCCAACTCAACCTGGCCAAAGGCAATGCCCGTCCGATCCGCGCCGAGACCGACCTGAAACTGCCGGCTGACATCGCCAAAAACCTGATCCCGGGTGAGCAATACACCAAGGCCAACCCGCAGCCGATCAAGGATGCCGATGCCTGGGAAGCGACGTCCAAGAAACTGCCGCAGCTGTGGAACGAGCAGGTGATTGTCGAAATGAAGTGAGGGTTTAAGCCCACATTGGAGACCCACTGGGGATCCAATGTGGGAGGGGGCTTGCCCCCGATGGCGGTGTGTCATTAAACAGATGTGTTAGCTGATCCACCGTCATCGGGGGCAAGCCCCCTCCCACACTTTGACCTCGTTCCTCCAGATGAATTGAGTCAAGTCTATTGCTGCGGAGCGCTCTCCCCCATGAAGCACCCTGTCATCCTTGTCGTGCTCGACGGCCTGAACGCCGGGGTCGCCCGGCACGCCATGGGGCACTTGCAGGCCTATGTCGGCGCAGGACGCGCAGCCTTCTACACACTGGAATGTGAACTGCCCGCCCTGTCCCGCCCGTTGTATGAATGCATCCTGACCGGTGTGCCGCCGATCCAGAGCGGCATCGTCCACAACAACGTCGCGCGCCTGTCCAGCCAGCGCAGCATTTTCCACTACGCCACCCGTGCCGGCTTGACCACCGCGGCGGCGGCTTACCATTGGGTCAGCGAATTGTATAACCGCACTCCCTTTCTCGCCGCCCGGGATCGCCACACCGACGATACGGCGCTGGCGATCCAGCATGGGCATTTCTACTGGAATGACCACTACCCGGATTCCCACCTGTTTGCCGACGCCGAAAACCTGCGCCTCAAGCACGCGCCGGACTTTCTGCTGGTGCACCCGATGAACATCGATGACGCCGGTCACAAGCACGGTCTAGACAGCGCGCAGTACCGCAACAGCGCACGCTCGGCCGACATCGTTCTTGCCGACTACCTGCAAGGCTGGCTCGACGCCGGCTGCCAGGTGCTGGTCACCGCCGACCACGGCATGAACAACGACCGCTCCCACAACGGCCTGCTGCCGGAGGAACGCGAAGTGCCGCTGTTCGTGCTGGGCGACGCCTTCAGCCTGGATGCCGCCGCTGCGCCGAAACAGACCGATCTGTGCGGTACCGTCTGCGCACTGCTCGGCGTACCCCACGACAAACCGGTCTGCCGGGAGTTGCTCAAATGAGTGGCATGGTTCGCGGCAAATGGCTGGCCTTACTGTGCCTGGCGCCCTTCGCGCTGTTCTTTATCGTGTTCCAGATCGCGCCGTTGGCCTGGGTGCTGATCAACAGCCTGCAAACCGAAGACAGCGGTTGGAGCCTGGAAAACTTCACGCGCATTTTCAGTTCGAAGTTCTACCTGCAGGCGATCCAGTTCAGCCTCGAGATCAGCTTCTACTCCAGCGTCTTCGGCATCATTATCGCCACGCTGGGCAGTTACTCCCTGCGCCGGGTCGATTCGCCGCTGCGCAATTTCGTCACGGCGTTTGCCAACATGACCAGCAACTTCGCCGGCGTGCCCCTGGCCTTCGCGTTCATCATCCTGCTGGGGTTCAACGGCAGCATTACCATCATGCTCAAGCAGGCGGGGATCATCCAGGACTTCAACCTGTACTCCAAAACCGGCTTGATCCTCCTCTACACCTACTTCCAGATCCCCCTCGGCGTCCTGCTGCTGTACCCGGCCTTTGACGCGCTGCGCGAAGACTGGCGCGAATCGGCCGCCCTGCTCGGCGCCAATGGCTGGCAGTTCTGGCGGCACATCGGCTTGCCGGTCCTGACCCCCGCCCTGCTCGGCACCTTCGTGATTCTGCTGGCCAACGCCCTTGGCGCCTATGCCACCGTGTACGCCCTCACCACCGGCAACTTCAACGTGCTGCCGATCCGCATCGCGGGGCTGGTTTCCGGTGACGTGTCACTGGACCCGAACATGGCCAGCGCCCTGGCCGTGGTGCTGGTGGCGCTGATGACCGTGGTCACGGTGGTCCATCAACTGCTGCTCAAGAGGAGCTACCATGTCTCGCGCTGATGCCGGCCCGGCGTCCCTCTACCATCGGGTGGTGGTGTACGTGCTGTTCCTGATCCTGGTACTGCCGCTGGCAGGCACCTTTGTCTATTCGATCTCCAGCAGTTGGTCGGCCACCATCCTGCCCGCCGGCTTCAGCCTGAAATGGTATGTGCAGCTATGGAGCGACCCGCGCTTCCTGATGGCCTTCGGGCAATCGCTGCTGGTGTGCGTGGGCGCGCTGATCCTGTCGGTGGTGCTGATCCTGCCGCTGCTGTTCGTGGTGCATTACCACTTCCCCAGGCTGGATGCGCTGATGAACATCCTGATCCTGCTGCCGTTCGCGGTGCCGCCGGTGGTGTCGTCGGTGGGCCTGCTGCAACTGTACGGGTCCGGGCCGCTGGCGATGGTGGGTACGCCGTGGATTCTGATCGGTTGCTACTTCACCGTGGCGCTGCCGTTCATGTACCGCGCAATCACCAACAACCTGCAGGCGATCAATCTGCGCGACCTCATGGACGCCTCGCAACTGCTCGGCGCCAGTACCTGGCAAGCGGCGATCCTGGTCGTGCTGCCCAATCTGCGCAAAGGCCTGATGGTGGCGTTGCTGCTGTCGTTCTCATTCCTGTTCGGTGAGTTCGTGTTCGCCAACATCCTGGTCGGCACCCGCTATGAAACCCTGCAGGTGTACCTCAACAACATGCGCAACAGCAGCGGCCACTTCACCAGTGCCGTCGTGATCTCCTATTTCTTCTTTGTGCTGGTGCTGACCTGGGCCGCCAATATCTTGAACAAGGACAAAAGCCAATGAGCTTCGTCAGCGTCCAACACCTGCAAAAGAGCTATACCGGCACCCCGGTATTCAGCGATATCAACTGCGAAATCGCCAAGGGTGAGTTTGTCACCCTGCTCGGCCCGTCCGGTTGCGGCAAGTCGACCTTGCTGCGCTGCATCGCCGGTCTGACCTCGGTGGACAGTGGGAAAATTCTGCTCGATGATCAGGACATCGTCCCGCTAAGCCCGCAGAAACGGCATATCGGCATGGTGTTCCAGAGCTACGCGCTGTTCCCCAACATGACCGTGGAACAGAACGTCGCCTTCGGCCTGCGCATGCAGAAAGTCAACGCCGACGACAGTCACAAGCGGGTCCAGGAGGTGCTGCAATTGGTCGAGCTCAAGGACCTGGCCGGTCGTTATCCGCACCAGATGTCCGGCGGCCAGTGCCAGCGCGTCGCCCTCGCCCGCTCACTGGTGACCCGCCCGCGCCTGTTGCTGCTGGATGAGCCGCTGTCGGCGCTGGATGCACGGATTCGCAAGCACCTGCGCGAGCAGATCCGCCAGATCCAGCGCGAACTCGGCTTGACCACCATCTTCGTCACCCATGACCAGGAGGAAGCCCTGACCATGTCGGACCGCATCTTCCTGATGAATCAGGGCAGAATCGTACAGAGCGGCGATGCCGAGACCCTCTACACTGCGCCCGTGGATGCATTCGCCGCCGGGTTTATCGGCAACTACAACCTGCTCGATGCCGACAAGGCCAGCCAACTGCTGCAACGGCCGATCAGTGGGCGCATCGCGATCCGCCCCGAAGCCATCGAACTGAGCCGTAACGGCGACCTTGACGCGCTGGTGCGCAGCCACAGCCTGCTGGGCAACGTGATTCGCTATCGTATCGAAGCCCGTGGCGTGGAGTTGGTGGTGGATGTGCTGAACCGCTCTGCCGACGACCTGCATCCGGATGGCCAGCGCCTGGCACTTTCCATCGACCCCAGCGCGCTGTGTGAAGTAGCCTAGCCTGACGGGCAACGACTGAATGAGAGAGCATTTCGGATGGCATTGGTAATTTTTGATCTGGACGACACCCTGATCCATGGCGACTGCGCCACCTTGTGGAGCGCGCAGATGGGCCGCCTGGGCTGGGTCGACCCTGAGTCATTCATGCGCAGGAACGACGAGCTGATGGCGGCCTACGGCCGAGGCGAGCTGCGCATGGAGGACTTCATGGATTTCAGCCTGGAGCCGATGATTGGCCGCACCCCGCAAGAGATCGAACACCTGGTGGAGCCCTGGGTCGAGGACGTGATCGAGCCACTGATCTACAGCGACGCGACCAAAACCATCGCCCGACACCGCGCCAATGGTGATCGGATCCTGGTGATTTCCGCTTCGGGCACGCACCTGGTCACGCCGATTGCGGCGCGCATCGGCATCGACGAAGTGCTGGGCATCGAGCTGGAGGTCAGCCACGGGGTGTACAGCGGCAAGACCGAGGGCGTGCTGACTTACCGCGAAGGCAAGATCATGCGCTTGCTGCAATGGCTGGAGCAGGAAGGCGAAACCCTGGAAGGTGCCTGTTTCTACTCGGATTCGCGCAATGACCTGCCGTTATTGCTGAAGGTGGATCATCCACAGGTGGTCAACCCCGACCCGGTATTGCGGGCCCACGCCGAACAGGCCGGCTGGCCGATCCACCACTGGACCTGAACCCACGGAGATCTCCCTGCAGAAGATCCCCATGTGGGAGGGGGCTTGCCCCCGATGGCGGTGGACCAGATGAAACATTCTTCACTGACATACCGCTATCGGGGGCAAGCCCCCTCCCACATAGGCCCTATTACAACTCTGGAATATTCAACACGATGAGCGCCCGCTTCCAACACGCGAACGCGAACTTGACCTACATTGCAGGTAGGACCGAGCTCTTACACCGCTCGACATGACCCTCGACGCCTTGCAATGCTCTCACAGTGCCTCCATAGTGAGTCCGGACTGAGCCCGTTGCAGTAGCGTCGGGCTTTTTGCATTATGCGACCGGACCATATGGAACCGGCTCCCTCAAAGACGGCCTAATATGCGTTATCAATTGCCCCCGCGTCGAATCAGCATGAAGCATCTGTTCCCCAGCACCGCCCTCGCTTTTTTCATTGGTCTCGGCTTCGCGTCGATGTCGACCAATACGTTCGCAGCCAATAGCTGGGACAACCTTCAGCCTGATCGCGATGAGGTGATTGCCAGCCTTAACGTCGTCGAGTTGCTCAAGCGCCATCACTACAGCAAGCCGCCGCTGGACGACGCACGCTCGGTGATCATCTACGACAGCTACCTCAAGCTGCTGGACCCGTCGCGCAGCTACTTCCTGGCCAGTGATATCACTGAGTTCGACAAGTGGAAGACCCAGTTCGACGACCTCCTCAAAAGCGGCGACCTGCAGCCCGGGTTCACCATCTACAAGCGTTACCTGGACCGCGTCAAAGCGCGTCTGGACTTCGCCCTGGGTGAGTTGAACAAAGGCATCGACAAGCTCGATTTCACCGAGAAGGAAACCCTTCTGGTGGACCGCAAGGACGCCCCTTGGCTGACCAGCACCGCCGCGCTCGACGACCTGTGGCGCAAACGCGTCAAGGACGAAGTGCTGCGCCTGAAGATCGCCGGCAAAGAGCCCAAGGCCATCCAGGAGCTGTTGACCAAGCGCTACAAGAATCAGCTGGCGCGCCTGGACCAGACCCGTGCCGAAGATATCTTCCAGGCTTACATCAACACTTTCGCGATGTCCTACGACCCGCACACCAATTATCTGTCGCCAGATAACGCGGAAAATTTTGATATCAACATGAGTCTGTCCCTGGAAGGCATCGGTGCCGTCCTGCAAAGCGACAATGACCAGGTCAAGATCGTGCGCCTGGTGCCGGCAGGTCCGGCGGACAAGACCAAGCAGGTCGCCCCGGCCGACAAGATCATCGGCGTGGCCCAGGCCGACAAAGAGATGGTCGACGTGGTCGGCTGGCGCCTGGACGAAGTGGTCAAGCTGATCCGTGGGCCCAAGGGCAGCGTGGTGCGCCTGGAAGTGATTCCGCACACCAATGCACCCAACGACCAGACCAGCAAGATCGTGTCCATCACCCGTGAAGCGGTGAAGCTCGAAGACCAGGCCGTGCAGAAGAAAGTCCTCAACCTCAAGCAGGATGGCAAGGACTACAAGCTGGGCGTGATTGAAATCCCGGCCTTCTACCTGGACTTCAAGGCCTTCCGCGCCGGTGACCCGGACTACAAGTCCACCACCCGCGACGTGAAGAAAATCCTGACTGAGCTGCAGAAGGAAAAAGTCGACGGCGTGGTCATCGACCTGCGCAACAACGGCGGCGGTTCCCTGCAGGAAGCCACCGAGCTGACCAGCCTGTTCATCGACAAGGGCCCGACCGTGTTGGTGCGCAATGCCGACGGCCGTGTCGACGTACTCGAAGACGAGAACCCGGGCGCGTTCTACAAAGGCCCGATGGCGTTGCTGGTCAACCGTCTCTCGGCCTCGGCCTCGGAAATCTTCGCCGGCGCCATGCAGGACTACCACCGTGCGCTGATCATCGGTGGCCAGACCTTCGGCAAGGGCACCGTGCAGACCATCCAGCCGCTGAACCACGGCGAACTCAAGCTGACCCTGGCCAAGTTCTACCGGGTGTCCGGGCAGAGCACCCAGCATCAGGGCGTACTGCCGGACATCGACTTCCCGTCGATCATCGACACCAAGGAAATCGGCGAGAGCGCGCTGCCCGAAGCCATGCCGTGGGACACCATCCGCCCTGCGATCAAGCCGGCATCCGACCCGTTCAAGCCGTTCCTGGCACAGCTGAAAGCCGACCACGACACGCGCTCCGCCAAGGACGCCGAGTTCGTCTTCATCCGCGACAAGCTGGCCCTGGCCAAGAAGTTGATGGAAGAGAAAACCGTCAGCCTCAACGAAGCGGACCGTCGCAAGCAGCACGCCGACATCGAGAATCAACAACTGGTGCTGGAAAACGTGCGCCGCAAGGCCAAGGGCGAGGACCCGCTCAAGGAACTGAAGAAAGAAGATGAAGATGCGCTGCCGACCGAGGCGGAAAAAACCAAGCCGGAAGACGACGCCTATCTGGCCGAGACCGGTCGCATCCTGCTGGACTACCTGAAAATCACCAAGCAGGTAGCCAAGCAGTAAATGATGTCAATTTAATGTGATCGCTCCCTGGAGTGTCATCATATAGACATCATTCTGTCGTGAAATATAAGGACCGCAGGTTTCAAGCCTGCGGTCCTTTTTTTTCGATCGAGAGCGCCATGACCATGACCGAACAGCTGGATGCATTGGGCTCTATCCTGGCTCAACGCAGTTTGCACAGCCTGTTCCAACCGATCATTTGCCTGTCTGAACGCCGGGTCCTCGGCTACGAGGCCCTCAGTCGCGGCCCGTCCAACAGCCCGTTGCACTCCCCCGTCGCCCTGTTCTCCATCGCCAGCCATGCCGGGCGCCTGAGCGAACTGGAAATGGCCTGCCGTGAGAGTGCCTGCCGGCGCTTCAGCGAGCAGAAGCTGCCGGGCAAGCTGTTTCTCAATATCTCACCGGAATCCCTGGTGGAGACGGCGCACCAACCGGGGCGCACCCTGCAATTGCTGCGCGAGTTCGGTATTCCCCCCAGCCAGGTGGTGATCGAACTCACCGAGCAGACGCCCACCGATGACTTCAAGCTGTTGCAGACCGCGTTGCATCACTATCGCGACATGGGCTTTGCCATTGCCCTGGATGACCTGGGCGCCGGTTACTCCAGCCTGCGGTTGTGGTCGGAGCTACGCCCGGATTACGTGAAGATCGACCGCCACTTTATCGACGGCATCCATCAGGACGCGCTCAAACGCGAATTTGTCGGCTCGATCATGCAGATCGCCAAGGCCTCCCGGGCCCAGGTGATCGCTGAAGGCATTGAACTGCCGGAAGAGTTGGCGGTGTTGACGGAAATGGGCGTGGACCTGGTCCAGGGCTACCTGCTCTGCCGGCCTCAGGAGCATCCACCGCAGGAAGCACGCTTGATGCTGCCCAAGCCGGACCACGCCAATATCGCCCTGAATGAAGAAGCCAGTGACCTCAGCGCGCTGCTCATTGAACAGCCGGCGGTGGATCAAGACACGGCAACCGCCCAGGTGCTCGAAGCATTCCGTCGCCAGGCCAACCTGAACTCACTGGCGGTGCTCGATGCCCGCAACCACCCGGTGGGCATCGTGCATCGGCACTCGCTGTCGGACGCGCTGCTCAAACCCTTCGCGACCGACCTGTTCGCTCGCAAGCCGATCAGCCGCCTGATGAGCGATGACTTTCTGGCCGTGGAGTTGAGCCAGTCCCTGCAACAGGTCAGCCGCTTGCTCACCAGCCGTGCGCGGCAACGCATCGAAGAAGATTTCATCATTACATTGAATGGCGACTATCTGGGCCTGGGACGGGTCATCGATGTGCTCAAACTGATCACCGAACTGAAAATCCAGCAGGCGCGCTACGCCAATCCGCTCACCCTGCTACCGGGCAACGTGCCGATCCAGCAGTGCCTGACGCGCCTGCTGCAGCAACAGCGTGAATCGGTGATCTGCTATGTGGATATCGACAGCTTCAAGCCCTTCAACGATATCTATGGTTATGGGCGCGGGGATGAGGTGCTGTTGTGCCTGGCGCAGTGCCTGAACGACCGGGTCGATCCCAGCCGCGACTTTGTCGGGCATATCGGTGGTGACGACTTTCTGCTGGTGCTGGGCCCACAGGAGTGGCGCAAACGGCTCAATCAACTGCTGGACGACTTTCACACCCAATGCCGACGCTTCTACCGCGCCGAGCACCTCGACGCCGGCTGCTTCACCGCACTCAACCGCCAGGGCGTGCGCCAGGAATTCGCCTTGCTTTCACTGTCGATTGGCGTGGTGCATTTGTATCCACAGGCCTGTGCACAACTCGATGCCAGCCAGTTGGCGGAGCTGGCGTCACAGGCCAAGCACCAGGCCAAGGACATCATCGGCTACAGCATCCATGTGATCGACAGCCTGGACCTGCTGCCGGCTTAAGCCTCGGCGGATTCGGGATATTCGTACTCGAACACCCGCACCACCTCCGAAGCGTGCCAGGAAGCGGCGGCCACACCGTCGGAGGGCCCGCTGAAACGCCCCAGGCGCTCCACGCATTCAAAGAACCCCGTGCGCGGCAGGCGGCTGGCACCCTGGCTGATCACCAGGGAACTGCGCAGCGGCTGCTCGGCTTTGGCGTCCAGCGCAGCCAGGTGCTCCAGGGCGGCGGCCAGGGTCTGCATCGCCGGCGTCGGGAATTGCAGGCGCTCGAGCAGCGCACGGTAGGTCAGCAGATGGCGCTGACGGCGCGCCTGGTCCAGTTCGTTGAGTAAGCCATCCCAATGTTGACGGCTGATACGTAGGCTCAAGATTCATCCCTCCAACCTGCAACGCCCAATTCCCAGGCCAGGCTGCGGCGAATGGCGGCATCCGGCTGTCGTTCACCCCTTTCGATCAAACCAAGATACGAGGGGCTGATACCCACTGTGCGCGCCAGGGTTTCGATCGCCAGGCCCTTGGCTTCACGCAGGCCGCGCAGGGCTGCGAGCGGGTGCACGTCCTGGTCGGGAGTAATCGGTGCGGCAGGGGAAGAAGCCAGTGTGGGCTGTTGCTGACCGGCCGCTTTCAGCAGCGCCTGGTACTGGTCCCATGGCAACACCGCATATTCGGGTTCGCCATTACGTGAAATGATCTGGATATCCATGACTGCCCCGTAGGATAAAAACACTTACCAAGTAAGTAATTTCCTTACTCCTTCCTTGGAAGTGTAATCCTAACAGCCACGGAGGTCGCAGGGGATAGCCCAAAGCATCAGTTTTTTTGTGGGTTTTCCTGGGCGAGCAGCTCGGGTGTGGCCGGTAGACGTTCGACCACGGCCAGCTTTTCCGGGCGTTGTGCATCCCGCCAGGCGCGAAACGCGCTGAGTTCCCCGCTCAGGGTCTTCATGACCCAGGCCAGCACGGCGATGTCGTCGAACATACCGAACATGGGAATAAAATCCGGAATTGCATCAATCGGACTGAGGAAGTACATCAGCCCCGCCACCACCGAAATCAGCGCCTTGGGGCTGATCGCTCGATACTCGTTGCGCCAATAGGCCAGGCACAGGGCCTGGAGCAGCTTGAGGTCATCCTTGAGCTGGCCCAACCGATTGCCCTGGCTCGAGCCTTTGGCCGCGACAGCAAACAGCAGGGTTGGCAGACGGCCACGCCCCAGCAAGCGTGCGGCTATAGGCAGGAAACGGGTGAAATTGAAGGGTGGTTTCATGTGTCACTCCAGTTCCATACGACAGAAAGGTTATCCACACAAATTGTGGATAACCTTGTGAACAGAGCCTTTTTTCATGGCTGAAAGCCACGGACTACAAGGCCTGCAGTCAGATCGGGCGTTTTTTGCGCACATCAGAAAATCCCAATATTTCATTGACTTGGCAGGTCTGTGCGGCTAGCCGTGCTCGGGTCTAATATCAGACTGTGTCAAGTTGAGGACGTTCGTTCGGATTTGCAGAGGCTTAAACGTGACAGCTGGCGTGCCTGCGATAGCGATAGGTATCTACACACCTGCCTAGCCCAACCGTAACCACGATGCGAAGCGAGCCGCTCGTGATCTTGATCTTGATCTGCTTTTGATCTTAAGCGCCCCGTCAAACCACGCTGGCCGAACGCAGGCTTGAATCCGTGGGTAACCCGGCAGGACGCCG
>NZ_CVTN01000085.1:16528-40830 GCF_900004915.1 Pseudomonas sp. 31 R 17 | reverse complement strand
CAAGCCCCCTCCCACATTTGGACCGGGATCGACTCAACATCCTGATCGGCCCTGAGGCCGTCATCGGGGGCAAGCCCCCTCCCACATTTGGACCTGGATCGACTCAACATCCTGGTCGGCCCTGAGGCCGTCATCGGGGGCAAGCCCCCTCCCACATTTGGACCGGGATCGACTCAACATCCTGGTCGGCCCTGAGGCCGTCATCGGGCCCAAGCCCCCTCCCACATTTGGACCGGGATCGACACAACATCCTGGTCGGCCCTGAGGCCGTCATCGGGGGCAAGCCCCCTCCCACATTTGGACCGGGATCGACTCACTGGTCGGCCCCGAGGCCGCCATCGGGAGCAAGCCCTCTCCCACAGTTTGATCGCAGGGAGCCAGGCAGATACCCGTCGGCGAAAACAACAACGCCCCGTCGAAACGGGGCGTTGTCGTTGGTTGCAGCGCCGATTACTTCTTGGCGGCAGGTGCAGCAGGTGCGTCAGCCGCTTCAGCCTTGGCTGGGTCCTTGATGCCCAGCAACTCCAGGTCAAATACCAGCACGGAATTGGCTGGAATCGCCGGGCTCGGGCTCTGGGCGCCGTAAGCCAGGTCGGACGGAATGTACAACTCGACCTTCTCGCCAACATGCATCAGTTGCAGGCCTTCGACCCAACCCGGGATCACGCCGCTGACCGGCAGGTCAATCGGGCTGCCACGGTCCACGGAGCTGTCAAAGGTAGTGCCGTTGGTGAGCTTGCCGGTGTAGTGAACAGTCACTACGTCGGTAGGCTTGGGCTGGGCGCCGTCGGCTTTCTTCACGATCTTGTACTGCAGACCGGAAGCAGTGGTGACCACGCCGTCTTTCTTGGCGTTGTCTTCGAGGAATTTCTTGCCGGCCGCTGCCGACTCTTCGCTCATTTTGGTCATGCGTTCTTCAGCGCGCTTTTGCAGTGCGGCAAACGCTTCAACCAGTTCGTCATCCTTGAGCTTCTGTTCTTTCTTGCCGACAGCGTCTTCAATGCCTTGGGCTACCGCTTTGGAGTCCAGGTCATCCATGCCTTCTTGAGCAAGGCTCTTGCCCATGTTCAGGCCGATGCCGTAGGAAGCTTTCTGCGCCGGGGTTTTCAGCTCTACGCTGGTCTGCGAATCACAACCCGCAAGTACCAGGCTAACCAGGGCCACCGCCGCCGCCAACCGATGCTGTTTCATGCTATTTCCTTGTTCATGCGCCAAAAGGGCATTCGAATAAAGTCGCGAGCTTATCAGGCGGCCACGACCAATGGCTACCGGCATGTGAGCAGGAAACGTCTGATAAGTTCACGTGTTTAAAAGCAATTTCATTCATGATGCAGGTCCGCGACGGATCGTGGGACCTGTCATTCCAGACTCATGGCCACTTGCCGCCCCCTTGGCGTAGTGGCATAACAACGCGAACAACCGACAAGGATAGTTAACTTGCGCATTTTCACCCGTGTCTTACTCCTGATCCTCCTGGCACTGGGCCTGATTCTGGCCGTGGTGCTCTATTACACGATCAACCCCAGGCTGCCGGACTACGTGCCCGTGGAGCAGGTGCACTATCAGGACCAATGGAGTGCCGCCGACCGCCAGACCTATTACTTCACGCCCCAGGGCACTCAGGTCAAAGGCCTGCACTACGACTGGTTCACCGCGCTGGAGCTGCCCTTTTCCGAGCGCCGTTTTGCCTCGCCGGAGTACCTGGCCCGTTTCGGCTTCCTGGTGGACCCCCGGCAGGCGCCCAGCGCGCAAAACCCCGGCAACCTGCCGGTGGGTTTCGCCCGGCATAAAAATGCGGGCAGCAACGTTGAATACCTGGATATCACCTGCGCCGCCTGCCACACCGGCGAGCTGCACTTCAAAGGCCAGGCCCTGCGTATCGATGGCGGCTCCGCCCAGCATGTACTGCCGTCGAGCGTGCCGACCCTGCGCGGCGGCAGCTTCGGCCAGGCGCTGGTCGCCAGCCTTGCGGCGACTTATTACAACCCGTGGAAATTCGAGCGCTTCGCCCGCCAGGTCCTGGGGGAGCGCTACGACGCCGAACACAGCCAACTGCGCCAGGACTTCAAGCAGTCGCTGAACCGCTTCCTCAAGGTTGCCTGGAACGATACCCACCGTGGCCTCTACCCCACCGAAGAAGGACCGGGCCGCACCGACGCCTTCGGCCGCATCGCCAATGCCAGCTTTGGCGATGCCATTTCCCCGCAAAACTATCGCATCGCCAACGCGCCGGTGGACTACCCGCAATTGTGGGATATATGGACCTTCGACTGGGTGCAATGGAACGGTTCGGCCCAACAGCCCATGGCCCGCAACATCGGTGAAGCCCTCGGCGTCGGCGCGACCCTGGACTTCTTCGACAGCGCCGGCCAGCCCCTGCAAGGCGATGCGCGCTACCCTTCCAGCGTACGCGTGCGCGACCTGAACTTGATCGAAGAGACCTTGCAACGCCTCAAGCCACCCACCTGGCCCGAAGACCTGTTCGGTGCCATCGACAAGCCCCTTGCCGCCCAGGGCCGCGCATTGTTCGCCGAGAACTGCGCCGGCTGTCACGTGCCCACCGTCACGCAAGAAGGCGGCCGGCCGGTGCAGCAACTGAAGATGCTGCCGGTGGACTACATCGGCACCGACCCCGGCACCGCCAACAACATCGCCGACCAGCGCTACGACCTCAGTGCGCTGCAATGGGACCCGGCGGAGCTGGCCGGGCTCAACGTCCAACTGCACCCCACGCCCACCGAGCCACTGGACCTGAAAAAGATGTCCGTGGCCAAGGGCCTGGCCTACGTCACCGCGTTCGTCGAGGACCACGCCTACCGTGCCGCCGGCGTGACCCCGGCCGAGCGCCCGCGCCTGGACGGGTACGGCCTGCCCATCGGCGTGCGCGAGTTACGCGCGTACAAAGCGCGGCCGCTGGCTGGCGTCTGGGCAACGCCGCCGTTCCTGCATAACGGTTCGGTGCCGACGATCTACCAGTTGCTCTCGCCCCAGGACGAGCGCAGCACCACCTTCTATAAAGGCACCTTCAACTATGATCCGCGCCATCTCGGCTTTGAGACCGACGCGTTCAAGAATGCCTTTGTGTTCGATACCAAAATCACCGGCAACCACAACAGCGGCCACGAATTCCGTGCCGGCCAGCGTGGCAACGGCGTCATCGGCCGTGGCTTGCTGCCACAGGAACGCTGGGCGCTGCTGGAATACCTCAAAGTGCTGGGCAGCCCGCTGGAGCAACAACTGCCATGATGATTCGATCCCCCTATGACCGCCCCTCCCTGCTCGCCCGCCTCNNGCGGGTTTCTCGGCAAAACCCTGTTGTGGCTGGTGGGTCTGGGCCTGCTCGGTTGGCTCGGCGCCAGCGCGTGGTACGCCTGGCAACACAGCGGCCCGGTGTCACCGGACGAACAGATTCCGCCCGGTGAAGCCGCCATGACCCAGGGCATCATCCAGACCGCCGTGCGCATCGTCGACCAGCACCGCGAGGGCACGCGCTACCTGCGCGATGCCCACGCCAAGGCCCATGGTTGTGTGAAGGCCGAAGTCAGCGTGCTGGCCGACCTCGATCCGGCGCTGCGCCAGGGCGTGTTCGCAACGCCGGGTAAAACCTGGCAGGCGATGATGCGGCTGTCCAACGGCAATGCCTACCCGCAATTCGACAGCATCCGCGATGCCCGCGGCATGGCCATCAAGCTGCTCGACGTACCCGGCAAACAGCTGATGGCCGATCAGCAAACGCGCACCGAGCAGGACTTCGTGATGTTCAGCCACCCGAACTTTTTTGTCAGCGACGTGGCCGAATATGCGCAGAACATCGGGGCCCAGGCGGATGGCAAGAAAGTGCTGGCGTTCTTCCCCAAGGCCGACCCGCGCACCTGGCAGATACGCCACCTGTTCATCGCCCTGGCCACCCTCGCCCCTGCCCCGGCCAGCCCGACGCAGACCACCTACTTCTCGGTTTCGCCCTATAAGTTCGGTGCGGCCAACGCCAAGTTCCGCGTCGCCCCCGACCCGCAAAGCTGTCCTGAATACACATTGCCCAAACAGAACCAGGACCTGCCGAACTTCCTGCGCAGCGCGCTCAATCAACAACTGTCCACAGACCGCGTACCGGCTTGCTTCGTGTTGCAGATCCAGCGACAGAACCCACAGACATTCATGCCCATCGAAGACACCAGCATCGAATGGAAGGAAAGCGACGCACCTTTTGAAACCGTGGCCAGGGTGCGGGTCCCGGCGCAGGACTTCGACACGCCCGCGCTGAATCTCGCCTGCGACAACCAGTCATTCAACCCCTGGTTCGGCGTGGCAGAACACCGCCCCATCGGCGGCATCAACCGCCTGCGCAAGGCGGTGTACGAAGCGGTCAGCGATTACCGCCACAGCCGCAACGCGCCGTAGGCGCAGTGCCTGCATGCCAGCAGAGGAAACCGATGTGAGTCCCGCTTACCTGTATCGCCCGGCAACCGCCGCCGACCTGCCCGCCGCCCATGCACTCTCGGTGCACCTTGAATGGCCTCATCGCGAGGAAGACTGGGCGATGGTGCAGCGCATCTCCGAAGGCTTCGTCGCCGAACAGGACGGTGTCTTGGCAGGCATCGCATTCGCCTGTCATCAGGGGACCTATTCGTCCATCGGCCTGGTGATCGTCAGTCATCAGCACCGGAGCAAGGGCATCGGGCGGCGCTTGATGAAGCTGTGCCTGGACGCCGTGGGCCCACGCACGCCGATCCTCAATGCCACCGAGTCAGGCGCACCGCTGTACGCCAGCATGGGATTCGTTGAATTTGCACGTATTCAGAAACATCAGGGCGTGCCGCAGACGCCGGAGCCCCTGCCCGGGAGCCGCCACGGGCAATGTCGCGTATTGAGCCGAGTCGACTACCCGAAGGTGATCGAACTGGCCAACGCCGGCAGCGGACTGGACCGCACCGGCGTACTCAACGACCTGCTGCCGACGGCCGAGCATGTGGTGGGCATCGAGGTAGAGGGGCACCTGCAGGGGTGCGCCATGGTCCGCGAATTTGGTCGCGGCCACCTCATTGGCCCCGTCGTTGCGCACCACCCGGAGCAGGCTCGACACTTGATCACTCACCTTCTTCGGTTGATCCCGGGCGCGTTCGTGCGCTTCGATATTCCCAGCGCATGCGGGTTGGCCGACTGGCTGGAGAACCTCGGGCTGCCGTGCACGGAGAACGCGCCACGCATGGTGCGGGGGATACCGCCCCGATCAAGCGCCGGGGTCACCGAATTTGCGCTGGTGACCCAGGCGATCGGCTAATGAATGCCCGCTCGCCGGCACGTGCAATCGTGCCCTCATCACAGACCGGAATGAACAAGTGCAGGGACAAGTGATCCAGATGCTGCATGACGTCCCTCCCGCTGCAATGTGACGCGAACCGAACGCTGCCTTTGCCTTCAATTTCCCCGATTGCTCTACTGCACACCGAGCGTAGTGCGGTGCCCATCCCGATTAACCCTTGCTCAATTTGGGTATGGCAATGCGACTACCGGTCTTGATTTCACGCAACGCCAGACTCGACTGAATAGACGCAATACCGACCTGGCGCCTCAGCACTTGCTCGATAAAGTCGCTATAGCTGTCGAGATCCTCTGCCAACACTTGAAGCACGTAATCGGCGTCTCCGGTGATTTTGTGGCAGGCCAATACTTGCGGCAATTGCGCAATCACTGCCTCGAAGGCGTCCGGCGCATGATCGGCATGGGTGGAAAAGCGGATGTGCACGAATGCCATGATATCCAGCCCGAGCATTCTTCGATCCAGCGTTGCCTGATAACCCTTGATCACGCCCGCCTCTTCCATTCTCTTGCGCCGTCGCCAGCAAGGCGTGAGGCTCAATGAAAGCCGCTCACTGAGTTCGGCATTGGAAATGCTCGCGTCCTCCTGCAACAACTCAAGAATGGCCAGATCGGTCTCGTCGAGGCTGATGCGCCTGGATATATTTTTCTTCATTACGCTGTTCCTGAGTTAAATCGCCCGATAAATATCCTTAAGCACGAAGACAAAGCAAAGAAATCGCGTCCCGACCAGAACAGAATATTTTCACTGGCTCACATTAACGGATGCGCAGAATGTTTACAGTTTTCAGTGATTCCCACCGTCTGCACCATGGCACCGAGTTGAAGGATGGCGTGCTCAAGCCGTCGTTTGAGCAGCCCAGTCGGGCCGACACCGTTTACAACCGTGTCAAGCAAACAGGCCTTGGCCGGATAGTCGAACCGCGCGTGTTTGACCGCTCGTGTTACGTCAACGCCCACAGCGAACGCTACGTGAGCTTCCTGGAAAGTGCCTGGTCGCAGTGGTGCGCCACAGGACGCACCCATGACGCCCTGCCACTGGTATGGCCTGTACGTGACTTGGCCAACGATCAAGTGCCGACGTTCATTGACGGCAAACTCGGTTTCTTCGCAATGGATGCCGGCTCGCCAATCACCGCCACGACCTGGCAAGCCGTCAAGACCAGTGCCGATATCGCCCTGACGGGGCTGGCACTTATCGACGAAGGCCACGACAGCGCCTTTGCCCTGTGTCGTCCGCCGGGCCATCACGCGGCGCGTGAATATATGGGGGGCTACTGCTATCTCAACAATGCGGCCATTGCTGCACAGCAGGCAATCACTCAGGGCGCCAAACGTGTCGCGGTACTCGACGTCGATTTTCATCACGGCAACGGTACCCAGAACATTTTTTACCCGCGCAATGACGTGATGTTCATCTCGCTGCATGGCGAACCGGCCGTGTCCTATCCCTACTATTCGGGGTTCAGCGATGAAATCGGCGCCGGCCACGGCGAAGGGTTCAACCTCAACTATCCATTGCCGAAAAACACCGCGTGGGAACGCTACCGCGACGCCCTGCTTCATGCCTGCGGAAAACTTCAGCAGTTCGCGCCAGAAGTACTGGTGATTTCACTGGGCGTCGACACTTTCAAGGACGACCCGATCAGTCACTTCCTTTTGGAAAGCGAGGACTTCATCGGGATCGGCGAGCTGATAGCGAGTGTGGGTTGCCCCACCCTCTTTGTGATGGAAGGCGGCTACATGGTCGATGAAATCGGCATCAATGCGGTGAACGTACTGCATGGCTTCGAGAGCAAACGCGCCTGATCCCCCCTGACTCTACAACGCCTAACTGGATAGATTGGAGAATAAAAAATGACGCTCTTCCTGGATGTCGATGATGCCGCGCGCCTGTTCGCCAAGATTGGTATCCGCCGGGCAATCCGTGAGATGGCCACCTACATCGAAGCAGACTATTTACGCTGGGCGCAGTTTGACAAGTCGCCGCGCACGGCCAATCACTCCGCAAATGGTGTGATCGAGCTGATGCCTACCGACGATGGCAAGCAGTACTCCTTCAAGTACGTGAATGGCCACCCGGACAATGGTCAGCAGAACCTGCTGACGGTGATGGCATTCGGTCTGCTGGCCGATGTCCACAGTGGCTATCCAACCCTGCTCAGCGAGCTGACACTGACCACTGCAGTGCGCACCGCGGCAACCTCGGCATTGGTCGCGCGCACGCTTGCCCGTCCAGGCGCAACCTCAATGGCGCTCATTGGCAATGGTGCTCAGAGCGAGTTTCAGGCGCTTGCCTTCCATGAAATGCTGGGCATCAATGAAATTCGCATCTTCGATATTGATCGCGACGCCTCACTCAAGCTGCTGCGCAACCTGGCGGCTTTCCCGACGATCAAAGTGATTCACGCCGACTCCATACGGGAGGCGGTCAAGGGCGCGCACATTGTCACCACCGTTACCGCCGACAAGGCCTACGCGACGATCCTGACGCCCGAGATGATTGAGCCCGGCATGCATATCAATGCCGTCGGCGGCGACTGCCCGGGCAAGACCGAACTGCACGCCGACATCCTGCGCAACGCTCGGGTCATCGTGGAGTTTGAACCTCAAACGCGGATTGAAGGTGATATTCAGCAACTGGAGGCCGACTCACCCGTCATCGAGTTTTTCCAGATTGCGCAAGGCGACGTCCAGGGCCGCGAGAACAATGAACAGGTGACGGTATTCGATTCAGTGGGCTTTGCCCTCGAGGATTTCTCATCGCTTCGCTACCTGCAGGTGATGGCGCACGAACATCAAGTCGGCCGGCACATCCACCTGGTACCCACGCCTGAAAATATAAAAAACCTGTTCCAGATGCTTGATCAGCAACCCACCAAAGCCGCCCCTCTGCGCACGGCCAGTTGATCTGCGAGTGACGCCCCAAGGCATCTGCAGCGGGCCGTCACTGCCCAAATAAAACAACACCGTCACCCGCCATTGCATCCTGACAGTGGCGCTGGATACCCATTTTTCTGCCAAAACTCAAAAACATAAGATCAAGAGGTTTTGAAATGAAATCGAATTCATCAGAGCGGGCTGAGCAGCCTGCGCTGCAGCGCACGCTCAGCAATCGTCACATCCAGTTAATGGCCATGGGCGGAGCCATTGGCACGGGTTTGTTCATGGGCTCCGGAAAGATCATCGCCCTCTCTGGCACCTCGATCATCCTCATCTACATGATCATCGGCCTGTTCGTTTATTTCGTCATGCGCGCCATGGGCGAAATGCTGCTATCGAATTTGAATTTCAAGACCTTTGCGGATTTCGCCGGCGCCTACCTGGGGCCTCGCGCCGCATTTTTTCTCGGTTGGTCGTATTGGCTGAGCTGGAGCGTTGCAGTGATCGGCGATGCCGTTGTCGTGGGCGGCTTTTTCCAGTACTGGTTTCCCCATCTGCCTGCCTGGATACCGGCTATCGGGATGCTGGCGACCCTGTTTGCCTTGAACGTGCTGACGGTCAGGCTTTTCGGTGAGGTCGAATTCTGGTTCGCGATCATCAAGATCATCGCCGTCGTAACGCTTATTGGCGTCAGCCTCGTGATGATTGCCAGCTCGTTCGTATCCCCCAGTGGCGTTACCGCGTCCCTGGGCCACCTGGTGGATAAGCAGGCTGCGTTCCCGAATGGCTTGCTGGGGTTTTTCGCCGGTTTCCAGATGGCGATATTCTCCTTTGCCGGCACCGAACTGATCGGCACCGCAGCGGCAGAAACCCGATCTCCGGAGAAGACCCTACCCAAGGCAATCAACTCGATTCCGCTGCGAATCATCCTGTTCTATGTGTTGGCATTGGGCTGCATTATTGCCGTGACGTCCTGGCAGCAGGTTTCACCTGTGAAAAGTCCTTTTGTCGAACTGTTCCTCGTCGCAGGCTTCCCCGCAGCAGCCGGCATCGTTAACTTCGTGGTTCTGACATCCGCCGCTTCCTCGGCCAACAGTGGCGTGTTCTCATCCAGCCGTATGCTGTTCGGGCTGGCCAATCAAGACAATGCTCCGGGTATTTTTCGGCGGCTATCGGGCAATAGCGTGCCTCTGCTGAGCCTGGCCTTCACTACATTATTGATGCTGGTGGGTGTACTTGTGCTGTTCATCGTTCCGGAGGTCATGACCGCATTCACCATCGTTTCCACGGTGTCAGCGATTCTGGTGATATTCACCTGGTCGACCATCCTCGCGTCCTACATTGCCTATCGCAAAAAGCGCCCTGAGCTTCACGCTAAATCTGCCTACAAGATGCCGGGCGGCGTCCCAATGGCAGTGCTCTCACTGGCGTTCATGGGTTTCGTTCTATGCCTGCTGGCATTGAGACCTGACACCCGCGTTGCCTTGATGGTCATGCCCGGATGGTTCATATGGCTGGCCATTGCTTATCAGCTGACACGTAGCAGGAAGCCTGAAACGGCGGTGGAGTCGGCGAGTCAAATCGGTTGAGCTGCGTCACGCCAGAGCAGCATTCGCTGCTGCTCTGGCGGCGCAACTTGATTGTCTGACTGGAAACCGTGGCTGGAGATGCAATTGCAGCACAATGGTGCAGACGAAAAAAAGCCCGCTCAATGAGCGGGCTTCTTGTGGCGACCTGGCGTTCAGTGTTCCAGGTTGTCGAATATGGCGCAGCGGACGGGACTCGAACCCGCGACCCCCGGCGTGACAGGCCGGTATTCTAACCGACTGAACTACCGCTGCGCGTAACACGTGAAGCGAATGGTGGGTGATGACGGGATCGAACCGCCGACCCTCTGCTTGTAAGGCAGATGCTCTCCCAGCTGAGCTAATCACCCTTCGTTTCGGTGTGGGCGCATC
The DNA here is from genome assembly GCF_900004915.1 of Pseudomonas sp. 31 R 17. NCBI lineage: Bacteria > Pseudomonadati > Pseudomonadota > Gammaproteobacteria > Pseudomonadales > Pseudomonadaceae > Pseudomonas > Pseudomonas sp. 31 R 17. The sequence goes on along the minus strand of NZ_CVTN01000085.1, from coordinate 30,673 downwards.
ATACACCAAAAAACCGTAATATCTTGATTTAAATGCACTTTATTTAAAAAAAATTTACCGCACGATTTTTTGCCATATTGCGGGCAATAAAAAGCCCGCTCAATGAGCGGGCTTTCCGTGGTGACCTGGCGTTCAGCATTCCAGGTTACCGAATATGGCGCAGCGGACGGGACTCGAACCCGCGACCCCCGGCGTGACAGGCCGGTATTCTAACCGACTGAACTACCGCTGCGCGTAACACATGAAGCGAATGGTGGGTGATGACGGGATCGAACCGCCGACCCTCTGCTTGTAAGGCAGATGCTCTCCCAGCTGAGCTAATCACCCTTCGTTTCGGTGTGGCGCGCATTCTACGGAGCGCTCCCAGGTCTGGCAAGCACTTTCTTAAATCTTTTTTTTCAGCCCTTCCAATGGCTTACGCAGGGTTGGCCTGCGGCGTGATCAAGAGAATAATGCCCCCCTTTGTATAGAGGAGAGACTCACCCCATGTGGTTCAAGAACCTGCTTATCTATCGCCTGACCCAAGATCTGCCTGTTGATGCCGAGGCGTTGGAAGCGGCCATGGCCACCAAACTGGCGCGCCCGTGTGCAAGCCAGGAACTGACCACTTACGGTTTCGTTGCACCCTTTGGTAAAGGTGAAGACGCTCCCCTGGTCCACGTCAGCGGGGATTTCCTGCTGATCGCCGCGCGCAAGGAAGAACGCATCCTGCCGGGCAGCGTGGTACGCGACGCGGTTAAAGAGAAGGTCGAGGAGATCGAGGCCGAGCAAATGCGCAAGGTCTATAAAAAGGAACGCGACCAGATCAAGGATGAAATCATCCAGGCCTTCCTGCCACGCGCCTTTATTCGTCGCTCGTCGACCTTCGCCGCCGTCGCGCCGAAACAGGGTCTGATCCTGGTGAACTCGGCCAGCCCGAAACGCGCGGAAGACTTGCTCTCCACCCTGCGCGAAGTGATCGGCACCCTGCCGGTGCGCCCACTGACCGTAAAAACCGCACCGACGGCGATCATGACCGATTGGGTCACCACCCAGAAACCGGCGGCCGACTTCTTCGTGCTCGACGAATGCGAACTGCGCGACACCCACGAAGACGGCGGGATCGTGCGCTGCAAGCGCCAGGACCTGACCGGCGAAGAAATCCAGCTGCACCTGACCACCGGCAAAGTCGTGACCCAACTGTCCCTGGCCTGGCAGGACAAGCTGTCCTTCATGCTCGACGACAAGATGACCGTCAAGCGCCTGAAGTTCGAAGACTTGCTGCAGGACCAGGCCGAACAGGACGGCGGTGACGAAGCCCTGGGCCAACTGGACGCCAGCTTTACCCTGATGATGCTGACCTTCGGCGAATTCCTGCCGGCGTTGATCGAAGCACTCGGCGGTGAAGAGACCCCACAAGGCATCTGAGCCATGTGAAAGTCAAAATGTGGGAGGGGGCTTGCTCCCGATGGCGGTGTATCAGGCAAAAATCCATTAGCTGATACACCGCCATCGGGGGCAAGCCCCCTCCCACATTTGATTGCATTGCCAATTCAAAAATCGAACAAGAAAGGACACCTTCCATGCGCGCACTCGCCGCCTTGAGCCGCTTCGTCGGCAATACCTTCGCCTACTGGGTGTTGATCTTTGCCGTCGTCGCATTTCTCCAACCCAGCTGGTTCCTCGGCCTGAAAAGCGCCATCGTCCCACTGCTGGGCCTGGTGATGTTCGGCATGGGCCTGACCTTGAAACTCGAAGACTTCGCCGAGGTCGCCCGCCATCCGTGGCGCGTCGCCCTGGGCGTGGTCGCGCATTTTGTGATCATGCCCGGCGTGGCGTGGTTGTTGTGCCAGGTCTTTCACCTGCCGCCGGAAATTGCCGTAGGTGTGATCCTGGTGGGCTGCTGCCCAAGCGGTACCTCATCCAACGTAATGACCTGGCTGGCCCGTGGCGACCTGGCACTGTCGGTGGCGATCGCCGCCGTCACCACCCTCCTCGCCCCGCTGCTCACCCCGGCGCTGATCTGGCTGCTGGCCTCGGCCTGGCTGCCGGTGTCGTTCATGGAGCTGTTCTGGTCGATCCTGCAAGTGGTGCTGCTGCCAATCGTGCTCGGCGTACTCGCGCAACGCTTGCTGGGTGATCGGGTTCGTCATGCGGTCGATGTGCTGCCACTGGTCTCGGTGGTCAGCATCGTGATCATCGTCGCCGCCGTAGTTGCCGCCAGTCAGGCGAAGATTGCCGAGTCGGGCCTGTTGATCATGGCCGTGGTGATGCTGCACAACAGCTTCGGCTACCTGCTCGGCTACTTCACCGGGCGCCTGTTCAAGTTGCCATTGGCGCAACGCAAGTCGTTGGCGCTGGAAGTGGGCATGCAGAACTCCGGGCTCGGCGCCGCGTTGGCCAGTGCGCACTTCTCGCCACTGGCGGCGGTGCCCAGTGCGCTGTTCAGCGTCTGGCACAATATTTCCGGGGCGTTGCTCTCGACTTACTTTCGACGCATGAGCGAGAAGGAAGATCGCCGCGCGCTGGAGAATACCCCGCACACTTGATCGACCGTCCCATATTCGGCACTCTTGGCACCTCGCGGGGACGACCCCGCGACGCCAATGCGCGTTGAATCCGGGGACGACCCCGCCTGAAGAAGCGAGGTCATCATGTCCTGGATCATTCTGTTTTTCGCCGGATTGTTTGAAGTCGGTTGGGCCGTCGGCCTGAAGTACACCGATGGCTTCAGCAAGCCGCTACCCACCGTACTCACTGTCGCCGCCATGGCCATCAGCCTTGGCCTGCTGGGGCTGGCGGTGAAGGAACTGCCGCTGGGCACGGCCTACGCCGTATGGACCGGCGTGGGTGCGGTGGGCACGGTGATCGCCGGGATTATTCTGTTTGGGGAGTCCATGGCGTTGTTTCGGTTGGCCAGCGTGGCGTTGATCATTTGCGGGCTGATTGGGCTCAAGATCAGCGCTTAGGCCGCTACCGCCATCGGGGGCAAGCCCCCTCCCACCTTTTGCTTTGTGAACGCATTCAAAATGTGGGAGGGGGCTTGCCCCCGATGAGGCCAGTCCCCCCAGCACAGAACTACCTGACACTCCCCCGCAGAACACCGACCACAGCCTGCAACTGCGCAGGTGTCGCCTCCTCTACCCGCACAGGCTCCCCCGCCACCAGCACCACCCGCGACCAGATCCGATGAAAGAACCCCTTGTTCGGATCGCGACTGAAAAAACTGCCCCACAGCCCCTGCAACGCCAGCGGAATCACCGGCACCGGCGTTTCTTCCAGAATGCGCGTCACGCCACCGCGAAACTCATTCATCTGGCCATCGCCGGTCAACTTGCCTTCCGGGAAGATGCACACCAGCTCGCCTTCCCTCAGGTACTCGGCAATCCGCGCGAAGGCCTTTTCGTAGATCTGGATATCTTCGTGACGCCCGGCAATCGGAATCGCCCCGGCGGTGCGGAAGATAAAGTTGAGCACCGGCAAGCGGTAGATTTTGTAGTACATGACAAAACGAATCGGCCGACGCACTGCGCCACCAATCAGCAGCGCATCGACAAACGACACATGGTTGCAAACGAGCAAGGCCGCGCCTTCATCCGGAATCCGCTCCAGATTGCGGTGCTCGACGCGGTACATGGAATGGCTGAGCAGCCAGATCATGAAGCGCATGGTGAACTCGGGCACGATCTTGAAGATGTAGGTATTGACCGCGATGTTGAGCAGCGACACCACCAGGAACAACTCGGGGATCGACAGCTTGGCCACGCTCAGCAGCAGGATCGAGACGATGGCCGACACCACCATGAACAGTGCATTGAGAATGTTGTTGGCCGCGATCACGCGCGCACGCTCGTTTTCGGCGGTGCGCGACTGAATCAACGCATACAGCGGCACAATGTAAAAGCCGCCGAACACGCCCAGGCCGAGGATATCGAACAACACCCACCAGGCCTGCCCGTAGCCGAGCACCGCCAGCCAGTCGTTGGCCTGGATATTCTGGGGGAAGCCGCCGGAATGCCACCACAGCAGCAGGCCAAACACCGTCAGGCCGAACGAGCCGAACGGCACCAGGCCGATCTCCACTTTACGTCCCGAGAGTTTTTCGCAGAGCATCGAGCCCAGGGCGATCCCCACCGAGAACACGGTGAGGATCAGGGTCACGACGGTTTCATCGCCATACAGCCATTCCTTGGCGTAGGCCGGAATCTGCGTCAGGTAGATCGCGCCGACGAACCAGAACCATGAATTGCCGACGATGGAGCGCGATACCGCCGGGGTCTGCCCCAGGCCCATGCGCAACGTGGCCCAGGATTGGGTGAAGATATTCCAGTCCAGGCGCAATTGCGGCGTGGAGGCCGCCGCCCGTGGAATGCTGCGGCTGGCCAGGTACCCCAGCACCGCCACGCCGACAATCGCCACGGCCACTACCGGCGCGTAGTGGGTGGACGACATCATGATGCCCGCGCCGATGGTGCCGGCAAGAATCGCCAGGAACGTGCCCATTTCCACCAGGCCGTTGCCGCCGACCAACTCATCGTCGTGCAGGGCCTGGGGCATGATCGAATATTTCACCGGGCCGAACAGCGCCGAGTGGGTGCCCATGGCGAACAGTGCCAACAGCATCAATTCCAGATGGTTGAAGAGAAAACCGGTGGCGCCCACGGCCATGATCACGATTTCACCGAGCTTGATCGCGCGGATCAACGCGTCCTTGTTGAATTTCTCGCCAAACTGCCCGGCCAGCGCCGAGAACAGGAAGAACGGCAGGATGAACAGCAAGGCGCACAGGTTGACCCAGATGGAACGGTCGCCTTCGATGCTGAGCTTGTAGAGAATCGCCAGAATCAGCGATTGCTTGAAGATGTTGTCGTTGAAAGCGCCCAAAAGCTGGGTGATGAAAAACGGCAGGAAACGCCGTGTGCGCAGCAAGGTGAATTGTGAGGGGTGGCTCATCGTCCGTGTTCCTGCGTGGCCTGTTATTAGTCAGGCCACGACTTTACCTAATCCCGCTTACTTATTCGCTAGCCCCGCAATGCATGGCGAAACAAAAAGCTCGCCTTTGTAGGCGCCCTGCACCGTGCGTGTGGCCACGATCAGCCACAGCAGCGCCAGAGCCACCACCAGCACACCGCCCAATACGCTGAAGAACCCCAGGTGCAACAGGCTGGCAAGCTTGAGCGTGGCCAGCGCGTAAACCCCCAGCGGAAAGGTAAAGCCCCACCAGCCCAGGTTGAACGGAATACCGGCGCGCAGGTAACGCAGGGTGATCAACACCGCCATCAACATCCACCAAAAACCGAAGCCCCACAGGGTGATGCCGGCCACCAGGCCGAGCCCGTTGGCCATTTCGCCAACTCCCGGCAGGCCATTGGCGGCAAAGATCGCCGGCGCATCGCCGCCCAGCAGCAACATGCCCAGGGCACCGGTGCCGATAGGACCCAGCGCCAGCCAGCTCGATGCCGCCATATTGGCGTGGGGCAGTTTATGCAAGGCCATGCGCAGCATCAGGATGGTCAGGATGCTGAAGGCGACCGGCAGCGAGAACGCCCAGAGTACGTAACTGGTCACCAGCATCACCAGTTGCCCATGGGCATCGGCCAGGTGCGGCGCCAGCAGACCACCGCTGGCGGCGGCGACCTCGGCGGCCACCACCGGCAGCAGCCACACTGCGGTCATCTGGTCGATGCTGTGCTCCTGGCGGGTGAACATCATGAACGGAATCAACACGCCGCAAGCCAACGCCATGGCTACGTCCAGCCACCACAGGGCTTCGGCCAGGGGAATCACAGCGTCGCCCCAGCGCGGCAGTCCGAACAGCAGCAAGCCATTGAGAATGGTGGCCAGGCCCATGGGGATGGTGCCGAAAAACATCGAGACCGTGGAATGCCCGAAAATCCGGCGCGCCTCGTGGAAAAACATCAGCCAACGTGCGCCATACAGCACGCTGAACAGGACGAACAGGCCGATGGTGAACATCCACAGGCCTTCGGCGACCGCGCGCAAACCGGGCAGATTTCCCGGCAGTTGCGCCAGGGCCAGCGCCAGCACGCCGGTCCCCATGGTCGCGGCAAACCAGTTCGGGGTGAACTGGCGAATCACTTCCCGAGGACGGGTCAGGTGGCTGAAGGGTTTATAGCTGATGCTTGTCGAGCAGGTCATGATGGCAATCCTCTTCCTCGCATGAGGTTGCAGCCATCATAGAAGCGTATCGAATATCTATATAACGGGTAATATCTCTAACAGTTATCTGTTTTACAGATGTTCGGCACTGGCGTGCGCTGCCATGACAGTCCGGCCAAGGCACCCACGGCGAGCAGAATAAGGAGCGCGCCGTACGCATCCGTGGTCGCAATCAGACCGAATTCGCGACTCAGGTTACCGGCCAACAGCGCCGGCAGGCAGAACGCCAGGTAACTCAATACATAGAACGCCGACATCAACCCCGCTCGCTCGTGAGGCAGCGCCAACCCTACGATGCTGCGCACACTGCCCATGAACCCGCCGCCGAAACCCAGGCCGGCAACCACACTGGCCGCAAAGAACAGCCACAGGCTGGCACTTTGCACAGCCACCAGCAACAGGGCCACGCCGGTCGCCAGCAGTACCGCCGACAGCCGCATGACCTTGTCCGCAGGGTGCTCGCGCAGGCTGTAGATCATCACCGCGCCACTGAGGGTGATCACCGCCACCAGGCCACCGCCGATCAGGTGCGACGTCGACCCCGTCGCCGCCCGCACCAACGAGGGCGCCAGGGATGAAAAGAACCCTCCCAGCGCCCATACCGCCACATTCAGCGGCATGGCCAAGGCCAGGGCACGGCGTGCCTGCTTAGGTACATGCAGAGTCGGCGCCAGGGACTTCAAGGCCCCCGGAATGCGGCTGACGGTTTCCGGCAAGCGCCAGACATACAACGCCTGAAGCACCATCAATCCGAGCAGGGCGAAGTAGATCAGTTGGGTCGGCCACGGTGCGTATTCCACCAGCAAACCGCTGCCCAGGCCGCCACTGGCCATCCCCAGCATCGGCGCGAGACTGTTGAGCATCGGCCCGCGCAGGCGGTCGGTGTCAAGCAACGTCGCACCCAGGACTGCCGTGGCTGTCCCGGTGGCGAAACCTTGCAGTGCCCGCGCGGCAATCAAGTACGCGGTGCTGTCGGCGTTGATAAACAGCAGCATCGCCACGATATTCAGGATCAACGCGACGAAAATCACCGGCTTGCGCCCGACATAATCCGACAGCGAGCCCACCGTCAGCAGCGCCGCCAGCAGGCTCACGGCATACACGGCAAAGATCAGCGTCAGCATAGCTGCGGAGAAATGCAGGTTGTCCTGATACACCTGATACAAGGGCGTCGGCGCGCTGGATGCGGCGAGAAAGGTCAATACGGTGATGACCAGGAATGTCAGGCTGGACCGTTGAGACAGGTTGCTGGGCATAGGCTTGCTGGACGTAGGCTTGCTGGACATAGACACGCTCCGCTAAAGCTAATATTTTGCTTTTGTGAAGTGTGCTACCCGTCGACGCTTAAAGCAAATTCTTTGTGTTAAGGTTTTATCCATGGCGATCAAAGAAGGCCTTCGCCCGGGGGGCCGTAGTGCCCGGGTACAAGAATCGGTGCATTCGGCCGTCCGCGAACTGCTGCAGACCCATGAACGCGCCACCATCACCGTACCGATGATTGCGACACGCGCGGGCGTCACCCCCTCGACCATATACCGCCGCTGGGGCGACCTTTCCGCCGTGCTGGCCGATGTAGCCCTGGCACGCATGCGCCCGGACACCGAGCCGGCCACTACCGGCAGCCTGCGCGGCGACCTGCTGGCCTGGGCTGAGCAATACCTGGACGAAATGAGTTCGGAGCCCGGGCGCAACATGATGCGCGACGTGCAATGCAGCCTGACGCCGGGGTATTGCGTGAGCATCTTGAGCGGGCAGTTGCAGGTCATTGTCGATCGTTACCCGGAGCATGCAGCCCCCAGCGTGGACCACCTGATCAACCTGCTCGCGGCACCCACGGTATTCCGAATTCTGTTCTCGACAGAGCCCCTGAGCGTCGAAGAGCTGCATGCCCTGATCGACCTTGCACTGACAAACTAAAGCCTTGCACAAAGCAAATGTGGGAGGGGGCTTGCCCCCGATGGCAGTGTGTCAGCTGCAGATAAGCTGGCTGACACACCGCTATCGGGGGCAAGCCCCCTCCCACATTTTTACCCGCGTTTTAACCGGTATTAGGTACGCATCCCACGCCCGCTCACCAGCAACCGCGCGCATCCGACGTACAAGACGATGGTGGCAACGATCATGAAGGTGATCGCCACGCTGATCTTGATATCCGACACTCCCAGGATGCCGTAGCGGAAGGCGTTGACCATGTGCAGCACCGGGTTGGCCAGGGACACGGTCTGCCAGAACGGCGGCAGCAACGTGATGGAGTAGAACACCCCGCCCAGGTAGGTCAGCGGCGTGAGCACGAACGTCGGGATGATCGAAATATCATCGAAGTTGCGCGCAAATACCGCGTTGATGAAGCCGAGCAGCGAGAAGATCGTCGCCGTCAGTACCACCACCAGAATGGTGACTCCCAGGTGATGCACTTGCAGGTGGGTAAAGAACAACGACAACAAGGTCACGATCACGCCCACCATCAAGCCGCGCAGCACGCCGCCCAAGGTATAGCCGATCAGGATCGTGTGCGGCGACACCGGTGAAACCATCAGTTCTTCGATGGAGCGCTGGAATTTGCTGCCAAAGAAACTCGACACCACGTTGCCGTAGGAGTTGGTGATCACCGACATCATGATCAGGCCCGGCACGATGTACTCCATGTAGGTGAAGCCACCCATGTCACCGATCTGCCGACCGATCAAGTTACCGAAGATCACAAAGTACAGGACCATGGTGATCGCCGGTGGCAGCAGGGTCTGCGGCCAGATTCGGGTAAAGCGCTTCACCTCGCGGTAGACGATGGTCTGCAGCGCGACGAGGTTGGGTTGCAGTTCGGAACTCATACCGCCACCTTCGCCAGATTTTTCTCCACCAGGGACACGAACAACTCCTCAAGGCGATTGGTTTTGTTACGCAGGCTCAACACTTCGATGTTCTGGGTCGCCAATTGGCTGAACAGCGCAGTGATGCCCTTGGCTTTGTCCACCTGGACTTCAAGCGTGTGGCTGTCCACCAGACGGCTTGGGTAGCCCAACAGTTGCGGCGGCGCCGACAGATTGTTCTTCAGGTCGAGCAGGAAGGTTTCCACATGCAGCTGGCCCAGCAGGTTACGCATGCTGGTGTTCTCGACAATGGTGCCGTGGTCGATGATGCCGATATTGCGGCACAGCTGTTCAGCTTCCTCGAGATAGTGCGTGGTGAGGATGATGGTGATGCCCTTCTCGTTCAGCTCGGTGAGAAAGGTCCACATCGAACGACGCAACTCGATGTCCACACCCGCAGTGGGTTCGTCGAGGATCAGCAGGCGCGGTTCATGCACCAGTGCGCGGGCGATCATCAGGCGGCGCTTCATGCCACCGGACAACGAGCGCGAAGGCACGTCACGCTTGTCCCACAGGCCCAATTGGGTCAGGTACTGTTCGGCGCGCTCCTTGGCGACTTTCATCGGGATGCCGTAGTAGCCGGCCTGCGTCACGACGATGTCGAAGGTCTTCTCAAACTGGTTGAAATTGAATTCCTGGGGCACCACGCCGATCGAGCGCTTGAGCGCCGCAGGGGATTTGTCCAGGTCATGGCCAAAGATATTCACCGTGCCGCTGGTCTTGTTGACCAGGGTCGAGAGGATACCGATGGTGGTGGATTTGCCGGCACCGTTGGGGCCGAGCAAGGCGAAGAAGTCACCTTCGGCAACGTCCAGATCGATACCACTCAGGGCCTGGAAACCGTTGCCGTAGGTTTTGGTTAGCTGCCGGATGGACAGAGCGGAACTCATATCTGATTACGCACCAAAGAAAAGAATAGAAACAATAGATGAGGGCACACCGCAGGTAGTTCAACCTGCGATGAGGTGCGAGCATGGTGCGTGCCCGCGCTGCACAAGTACAGTCACCTGTATTAATAGTGTGTATCAGGTCAACGCGGTCATCACCGCTTTGCGGTAGGCCGGACGCTGTTTCAGGCGCTCATACCAGGCCTCCAGGTTGGGCATTGCCGGGCGTTCGATGGGCATTTCGAACCAGGCGTAGATGAAACAGCCCAGTGGGATGTCGCCCATGCCGAACGCCTGGCCGGAAAGGTAGGGTTGCGCAGCCAGGGCCTGCTCGACAGTGTCGAGCGCTTCGATGCAGGCTTGGCGCCCGGCGTTGATACTGTCCCAGTTGCGCTTTTCGGGGGCGGTACGCAGGATGCCCCAGAACACTGCCTTGAATGGATCGGCGAGCGTCGAGGTGGTCCAGTCCATCCACTTCTCGGCGCCGGCCCGGATTTGCAGGTCACTGGGGTAAAATTCCGACGCATGCTTGGCGCACAAGTAGCGCACGATGGTATTGGATTCCCACAACACAAAGTCGCCATCTTCAATCATCGGCACCCGGCCGTTGGGGTTCAAGGCCCGGTATTGCGGGGTGTCGACCACACCAAACGCCCCACCCGCATCAATTGCCTCATAGTCCAGGCCGAGCTCCTCGGCGCACCACAGTGCTTTCCTGACGTTTGATGAATTTTTACGACCCCAGATTTTCAGCATGACCGCGCCTTATCGTTGTTGAACATGGCTTGATGACGCCGCAGCATACGCCGGTTCAGGCGCGCCTTGAATCATCCTGCATGGCGCCCGGCATTGAGTCAGCGCAACGCGCAGTCTCACCGATTGCACGGCAAAGACTGACCGGTCATATAAATCCCCATGGGTTCCGCGACGTTTCGGGGCGAACTCCACCACCAGCGGGCGGTCACTGAAGAAGAGGCTGGCGATGAAACGGTACTCATCTCTATATAGCGCACTGATGGCTGTCCCCAGTACAAACTTGTAACACCCTGATCACCCCGCTTGGCCGGACGCCGTCTAAGCTCCCTGGTGGTTTCGCCCTGGTTTCACGGAGGATTGAATATGCTGTTGTTGTGGATACTGGTTCTGGTGGTCGGCATTGCCTACCTGGCACACCGGCGCACTGCGCCCCTGCCTGCCCTGGGTGTGGTCGCCGTCTACCTGTTGGCGATGGGCGCCTGGAGCCATGCCCCGGGTTGGCTGCTGCTGATTTTCTGGGTGCTGATCGCCGTCGTGGCCCTGCCGCTGTTGCTGCCCGACCTGCGCCGCCAATACTTCACCAAGCCGCTGTTCAGTTGGTTCCAGAAAGTCCTGCCGCCCATGTCCGAGACCGAGCGCGATGCGATCGACGCGGGCACCGTGTGGTGGGACGGCGAACTGTTCAGCGGGCGTCCTGATTGGGACAAATTGCTGGCCTACCCCAAGGTGCAATTGACTGAAGAAGAACAGGCGTTCATCGACGGCCCCACCGAAGAGCTCTGCGCCATGGTCAGCGACTGGGAAATCGGCCAGGTCATGGACCTGCCCCCTGCGGCCTGGGAGCACATCAAGACTCATGGTTTCTTCGCCCTAATCATCCCCAAGGAATACGGCGGTAAAGGCTTCTCTGCCTATGCCCACTCGCAAGTCGCGATGAAACTGGCCACCCGCAGCGGTGATCTGGCGTCCACCGTGATGGTGCCCAATTCCCTGGGCCCCGCCGAGTTGCTGTTGCACTACGGCACCGACGAGCAACGCGACCACTACCTGCCGCGCCTGGCGCGTGGCGACGATATTCCGTGTTTCGCCCTGACCGGCCCGCTGGCCGGCTCCGATGCGGGCGCCATGCCCGACACCGGCGTCATCTGCAAAGGTGAGTGGGAAGGCAAGGAAACCCTCGGCCTGCGCTTGAACTGGGAAAAGCGCTACATCACCCTCGGCCCGGTCGCGACCTTGCTCGGCCTGGCATTCAAGGCCCATGACCCGGATCATCTGCTGGGCGACGAGGAAGACCTGGGCATCAGTCTCGCGCTGATCCCTACCGACACCCCGGGTGTGGAAATCGGCCGCCGTCACCTGCCCCTGGGCGCCGCGTTCATGAACGGCCCCAATTCGGGCAAGGACGTCTTCATTCCTCTGGAATTCCTCATCGGTGGCCAGGAGATGCTCGGCAAGGGCTGGATGATGCTGATGAACTGCCTGTCCGTGGGCCGTTCAATCTCCCTGCCTGCAGTGGGCACCGGCGCCGCCAAGTTCACCAGCCTGGTGACCGGCCAATACGCGCAGGTCCGTGAACAGTTCAACGTGCCGCTGTCAGCCTTCGAAGGTATCCAGGAAGCCCTGGCACGCATCGGCGGCAACGCCTGGCTGATGGACAGCGCCCGCATGCTCACCGCCAATGCCGTGGACCTGGGCGAAAAACCCTCGGTGCTGTCGGCGATCCTCAAGTACCACCTCACCGAACGCGGCCGCGAGTGCATCAGCCACGCCATGGACGTGCATGGCGGCAAGGGCATCATCATGGGCCCGAACAACTACCTGGGCCGCAGCTGGCAAGGCGCGCCGATCTTCATCACCGTGGAAGGCGCGAATATCCTCTCGCGCAACTTGATGATCTTCGGCCAGGGTGCGATTCGTTGCCATCCGTTCGTACTCAAGGAAATGGCCCTGGCCGGTCGTGAAGACCATGACCAGGCGTTGAAGGAGTTCGATGGCCTGCTGATGCAACACATCGGTTTCGCCGTGAGCAACGCCGCCAGTACATTGGTGTTGAACCTGGGCATCGGTCACTTCGAAAAGGCCCCGGGCAACCGTCTGAGCCAGGGTTATTTCCGCGCGCTGAACCGCCAGGCCGCCGCGTTCGCCCTGCTCGCGGACCTGAGCATGATGCTGCTGGGCGGCGAGTTGAAACGCCGCGAACGCCTGTCGGCGCGCCTGGGTGATGTGCTGAGCCACATGTACCTGGCCTCGGCGGCGCTCAAGCGCTACCACGACCTGGATTCGCCGGACCACCTGGAACCGCTGTTCGCCTGGGCCATGGAGGAAAGCCTTGGCCAATCCGAGCGTGCGTTGGATGAACTGCTGAGCAACTTCCCGAATAAAATCCTGGGCTGCCTGTTGCGGGTGATCGTGTTCCCGTTCGGGCGTCGTCATACCGGGCCATCCGATGCGTTGGATGCCGAGGTTGCTGCAGTGATCGGCCGCGCCAAGGGCGACCCGACCCTGGAAGAGTTGCTGGCGGGCTGCTATCGCCCACAATCGGCGGAAGATCCGGTGGGCGCGCTGCAACATGCCTATGACCTGCTCGGCGCCAGCCATCCCCTGCAGAAAAAACTGCACACCGCGCTCAAGAGCGGGCAGGTCAAACCGACTGCCGGTGAGTCCGCCATCGACGCCGCGCTGCACGTCGGCGTGCTGCAACCGGCCGAAGCGCAAACCCTGCGCGACGCCGAAGCGGCGCGTCGCAAGGTGATCGATGTGGATGATTTCAGCAAGGACGAGCTGATGCAGGCTGAGGGTAAAGTCCGCTGATACCGGCGGTCATATAAAAACGGGCGCGAGAGGCATATACTCTCGCGCCCGTTTTTGCTTTAGAGGACTTATCTCGTGTCCAACGTCGTTGCCGATCATCTCGCCTTGCTCGACCACCTGCGTAGCATCCTGGTTGCCGTCGGCGAAGCCGAACAGGTACCCGAGGAAAGCCATTCGCTGTTTCTGGAACGTTTCGACGAACTGCGCGCCCTGTTGCCCGTCGATCCTATCGAAAGCCAGTACCTGGGCCAGGACCTGATGAGCCAGGTCATCCTGCGCTACCCGCAGATCGCCCACCTGGTGCCGCGCGATCTGCTGTGGTTCTTTGGCGGTGATTGCCTGCATTTCATGCCCGACGAAGAACTGGACCTGTACCAGGCCCTTGAAGAACGTCGCTATGAAGCCGAGCTGAACGACGAACCGTTCGACTGGAACCAGGAAAAGCAACTGCTGGCCATGCCGGATGACCAGAGCAAGCACTGATTATCAGGGGCTTGTGTGGGAGGGGGCTTGCCCCCGATGGCGGCCTCTGGGCCGACCAGGATGTTGGATTGGACTGGGTACATATCCATTTCTGCGGTAACGGCTGCTAATGGTTCCGCTTTTACAGCGGCTCACTTTTGAAAAGCGCAAAAGTAAGCAAAACGCTCTTGCCCCACCACTCG
>NZ_CVTN01000085.1:14296-16478 GCF_900004915.1 Pseudomonas sp. 31 R 17 | reverse complement strand
ATTCAAGCCTGCGTTCGGCCAGCGTGGTTTAACGGGGCGCCTAGGATCAAAAGCAGATCAAGATCAAGAGCGACTCGCTTCGCATCGTGGTTACGATTGAGCGCTACAGAGTTGTGTAGATACCTATGCCCCGATGAGGGAGTGTCAGTAGGCGCATTTTTGACTGAACCACCGCCATCGGGGGCAAGCCCCCTCCCACATGTTTAACCCATTTCTACCGACTGCGCAGTGTCGGCTCCTTCGCCATGCACTCCACCAGATAATCAATAAATACGCGCAGCTTGGGCGGCAAGTAGCGCGTTGGCGAATGCAACAACCACGCCTCGCCGTGGTACGACGCAATAAAATCCCACGCCGGTAATACCTGCACCAACCGCCCTTCTTCCAAGGCGTGCCGCGCCGTGAAATACGGCAAGCTGCCAATCCCTACATGCTGCAACACCGCATCCAGCCGCACGCCCGTGTGGTTCGCCGCATACCGCCCGCGCACGCCGACCGTCACCGCCTTGCCGTCCTGACGAAACTTCCAGCGTGAGTCACCGGGGGTTTCGCCCAGATAGATGCAACTGTGCTCCAGCAGATCATGGGGATGGCTCGGCGTGCCATGCTCGGCCAGGTACTGCGGCGTCGCGCAGAGCAAATGTTCGATCGGCAATAACTGCCGCCCGACCAGGCCGGGCGGCGGGCTGTCGGTGATGCGGATGCTCAGGTCGACATTGTCGTCGATCAGATCCACAGGCCGATCCTCAAGGATCAGTTGCACATCCACCTTGGGATAGCGCCGCAGGAACGCCGGCATATGCGGATGCACGACAAATCGCCCCACCGCCTTGGGCACGCTGACCCGCACCAGGCCCTCGGCTTCATGGGTAAATTGCCCGCTGATCTCCATTACCGAACGCGCCGCGCCGACCATCTCGCGGCACCGCTTGAACACCTCTTCGCCGCCCTCGCTAAGGCGCAGCTTGCGCGTGGTGCGTTGCAACAGGCGGGTTGCCAGTGCCTGTTCCAGGCGCGAAATACTGCGGCTCACCGCCGAGGGTGAAACGCCCAGTTGCCGCGCCGCTTCGGAGAAACTGCCGGTTTCGACCACCTTGACGAAAATCGCCATTTCACCCAGCAGCGGCAACGGAAGATTGATGCTCATGACGCACAGGTCCATTGATATTTGAATGGATTATCACCTGTCAGCGCACTATTTATACTGTCGGCATCACCTGGATGCGGATGTAGACGATGACCGAGCGCCTGTTTTTCACCCACGATCACCTGACAGCCGAGCTGGAAGTGCTGAGCTGCACGCCCCACGAAGAGCAATTTGCGGTGATCCTGCAATCGACAATTTTCCATCCCCAAGGCGGCGGCCAACCCTGCGACACCGGGTGGCTGGGCGACAGCCAGGTGCTGCGCGTCACGCAGGACGCCGCGCATGTGGTGCATTACGTCAATCACCCCCTGGAACCCGGCCCCATCACGGCGCGGGTCGATGCACCACGCCGCGCGATGCACGCGCGCCTTCACTCAGCGGGACACCTGATTGGCAATGCCGGCGAACGCCTGGGCTGGATGCCGATCAAGGCCCATCATTGGCCGGGTGAAGGCAAGATTACTTTTATCCGCGGCGAAGCTGCACAAGAGATGGATGTGCAGGTCCTTCAACAACTGGTCAACCAATGGATCGCCGCAGATTATCCACGCCACATGACGCTGGAAGAAGGCACCCGGGAAGTCGGCTTCGGTGAATTGCCGGCATACGCGTGCGGTGGCACGCATGTTCAAGCACTGAGCGAACTGGGCCAGGTAACGATCCTGGCCCTCTCGGAAAAAAAGGGTGCACTGTCGGTACGCTACGAAATCAACTGACACACCGAGCCTCAAAATGTGGGAGGGGGCTTGCCCCCGATGAGCATAGGTATCTACACAATTTTGGTGCGACACCGCACCTGTGGCGAGGGAGCTAACGCGTATCTACCTGACGCTCCGAGGTCCAAATGTGGGAGGGGGCTTGCCCCCGATGGCGGCCTCGGGGCCGACCAGGATGCTGGATTGGGTTGAGTACATATCCGTTTCTGCGGTAACGGCTGCTAGTGGTTCCGCTTTTACAGCGGCTCACTTTTGAAAAGCGCAAAAGTAAGCAAAACGCTCTTGCCCCACCACTCGGCACCTCGCCTAGGCTCGGTGT
>NZ_CVTN01000085.1:0-14246 GCF_900004915.1 Pseudomonas sp. 31 R 17 | reverse complement strand
GCCATCCCTGGCCCAGTGCGGCTAACCCGGCGTCCTGCCGGGTTACCCACGGATTCAAGCCTGCGTTCGGCCAGCGTGGTTTAACGGGGCGCCTCAGATCAAAAGCAGATCAAGATCAAGAGCGGCTCGCTTCGCATCGTGGTTACGGTTGGGCGCTGCTGAGTTGTGTAGATACCTATCCCCCGATGAGGGAGTGTCAGTAGGCGTATTTTTTGACTGAACCACCGCCATCGGGGGCAAGCCCCCTCCCACATTTGAATCCAGGCTACACAGCCATCGCCCCCGCCCTGCCCGGCTCCACCACAAACGACTGCAACGTCGAGACCGTGGCTGCCGGGTCGCGTGGGTCGGCACCAGCAACTGGTTAGGCGGTTACCTGGATAATTCGCGCAATCTGGAGGTGGTGATGCGCAGTGAGGCGATGGCCAGGCGCGTAGGGCAATTGCATGAGCAATTGTGGGACGGGCCCTACGCCAGAGCCTTGAACGTGACTGATGAGTACCCCGCCCCTCACCCTGGCCAGCATTGACCTCGAACACCTGAGTAATGCTAGTGTGTGGAAATGTTTCTGACTTATCCGTCAGAAACACCCTACTCACTGCCTGCAAGGGAATGCCTCCAACCATGCACTTTCCACTGAAAAAACTCGTGACTGCCACGCTGTTCGCCGCCAGCCTTGCGGCGGTTACCACGCCTGCGCTCGCCAACATCACGGCTGAACAAAACACCACGATTCTGAAAAGCTTCGCAGATGCATCCGTCAGCGACTTCCGCAGTTTCCTCGGCACCCTGGCCAAGGGCGACCTGGGCAAGTCCGGTGATATCGCCCCGGCCATCAGCGCCTTTCTCAATGACAAAACCCTGAGCACCGAGCAGCAGAACGAGATCAATCGCCTGCTTGGCATTTACACACGGGTCAAGTACGGCAAGGCGGCGCTGGAAACCTTGCGCGAACTGGTGGAAATTCCGACGTTCAACGTAGACGGCCTGGCGCAGTACAAAAACCCGGAATTCCTCAAGATCGCCGACAGGATCCAGGCCCTGGCCAAGTCCTTCAACCTGAACTTCCGTAACGTCGATAACCGCGTGTATGAAATTTCCCTGGAAGGCAGCGGTGACGAAGTGGTGGGCGTGCATGCCCACGCCGATGTGGTCCCGGTGACGCCGGAAAACTGGGTGCTGAAGGATGGCACCAGGCTGGACCCGTTCAAGGTCACGCTGATTGGCGACCGCATGTATGGTCGCGGCACCGAGGATGACAAGAACGCCATCGTCGTGGCGATGTACGCCATGAAGGTGATCAAGGAAGAAAAGCTGCCGCTGGCGCGCACGTTCAAGCTGCTGGTGGACACCACCGAAGAAACCTCCGGTGACGCCATTCCCTACTATT
Source organism: Pseudomonas sp. 31 R 17 (assembly GCF_900004915.1). Classification (NCBI taxonomy): domain Bacteria; kingdom Pseudomonadati; phylum Pseudomonadota; class Gammaproteobacteria; order Pseudomonadales; family Pseudomonadaceae; genus Pseudomonas; species Pseudomonas sp. 31 R 17. Next base: position 12,856 of record NZ_CVTN01000085.1, on the reverse strand, counting down.
TCGAACGCAATCCCGTACCGAACTACAACCTGGCGCTCGATGGCGGTTACCCGGTGGTGATCGCCGAAAAAGGCTCGGGCACCGTCATGGCCACTTTCCCGGTGCGCAAGGGTGAAGGCACCGGCGCGGAAATTATCGCAATGACCGGCGGCAAGGCCACCAACCAGATTCCATCGGTCTCGGTCGCCACGCTGGTCAGCGATAACCCGGCTGAACTGGCGGCCGGCCTGCAGCAGGCCGGTAATGACTATGCCAGGCGCAATGGCGGCAATTTCCAGGTGAGCGCCCAGGTTGACGGCAAGAACGTCAAACTGACCGTCACCGGCGTGTCGGCCCATTCTTCGGAACCCGAATCCGGGGTCAACCCGGTGGCACGTATGCTGGAATTGATCCACAGCGTCGATGGCAAGATCGCCCTCAAGCACAACCACATCACGGATGCTGCGCAGTACGCGGCGGACAACTGGGGCCTGGATTACCTGGGTGGCAAATTGGGTGTGGGCTATGCCGATGACTTCATGGGGCCGCTGACCACCTCGCCGACCTTTGTCGGCCTGGATGACAAAGCCTTCAGGCTGGCAGTCAACCTGCGCGCGCCAAAGGGTAAGAACCCGGAGGCACTCAAGGCACAGATCGAGCAGAAACTGAACGCCTGGAACACGCAAGCCAAGGTCAACGTCAACTTCACCTATTCGCTGGACAAGCCGATGTACCGCAATCCCGAGGGCGAGTGGGTAAAAGCTCTGCTGGCGGTGGCCACGGAAAACCTGGGCATGCAGCACAAATTCGGCACATCCGCCGGCGCCACGTCCGTGCACGACCTGCCCAACGGCGTGCAATTCGGCCTGGCGCGCCCGGAAGAGAAGTACACCGGCCACACCGACGGTGAGTTCAAGACTGTCGAGCAGTTCCTGCTGGACCTGCAGATTGTGACCGAAATGATGGGGCGTGTCGGCCAGTTGCCCACGCTCTGATCCATTCTCGAGCCCGCCGCAACGGCGGGCTCTTCACGCCTGCAACATCAGCATGTCCTCAAAGAACCCACCGACCGGTTCGGTGGGATGGCACAACTGGATCTCCAGCACCCAGGCCATTTCACTCGGTGGGATGTCCAGCTCCGCCAACTGTTTGCTCTCGAACAACGCATGGGGAAAATCCGCCAGGCGATGCCCCGCCAGATTGCGTGCCAGCCGCCAGCCCTTGGCCACGGCGCTCTGTTCGGCGAAGTCGTAGAGTTCGCGTCCGGTCAGACCGCGCAGCCAGGCCTGGCGGGTTTCATCGAACACCTGGTGCAGTGCGGTGGTACAGGCCAGGTGCAGGGGCGAGTCGCCGAAGACAAAGGTGTCGCCGTAGTCGCCCTCGTAGCCGTCCCACACCGGGCCAAGATCGACCACCACGATATCGCTGGCGCGCAGCCTGCGCTGGCGATCGATACCTTCACGGGGCGGGCGCACCGTATCGGCGCCAAACCGGATGTAGGTGGGATGCCAGGTGTGCGATGCGCCCATGACTTGCAACTGCGCGGCCGCCATTTCCAGCGCCTGGCCGGTGGTCATGCCGACTTTCAAGCGACTGACAATGGCTGCCAGGGCGCGTATGGATTTCTCACGCGCCGCCAGCATGCCATCCAGGGAATAACGCGGGCCGACTTTTTCCCAGATCGGGTCGAACGCCGGCGGTGCCGTTTCAGCGCTTGACCGACCACTGGCGACAAATGCCTCCGCGACAAACCGATGGCTCGGCAGACCCGCCTCCAGGCACTGGGTTCGCACCTGGCTGAGCATGGCGCCGTTCCCGCAGGCATAGACCTGGGCCACCTCCCAGCGATGCCCATGACTCAATGCTACCTCCTGCACCCTGCCCTCCGATGAGCGCACGGAATGCCAGCGAAACCGTGGATGTTCGAGCGCGGCTTGATCCAGGAAGGCGCTGTCGTAGAAGTCCGCCGAGTGCGCGCCGCCCCAATACAACGTCACCTCGAGATCACGTTTGAGCGCGGTCAGCAGGATCGGCTTGATGCCGGCGTAACCGGTGCCCGTGGCGAACAGCACCACGGCCTCGGCGGCATCGTCCTGCCAGGTACAGGCACCGAACGGACCTTCCAGTTGCAGGCGGTCGCCCACGGCGAGGTCATCCAGGATGCCTTCGGAAAAATATCCGCCGCTTACCCGACGAATCTGCAAAACCAAGCGCCCACCGTCCTCGGCAGGCAGGTTGGCAATCGAGAAACTGCGCGTATCGTCGTGTTCCAGGCAGAGCTTGAGGTACTGCCCTGGCCGCACTGCCACAGGTGCGTCGGGCAACAACACCAACTCGATAACGTCGGGGGCGACTGCCTGCTTGCTGAGTACGCGTGCGCCAAAAGCCAGCGCGGGCGTATCCAATGACCAACCGGGAATTTCCAGGCGCATGTCGGTGCAGGCACGGCTCTGGCACAACAGCATTTCATTGGCGGCCAGGGGGTAACAAGGCGCGGGCGCGTCCGGGGCCAGATGCCTGGCCTGGTACTCGCCTTGGGTGACCACCACCTTGCACGAGCCGCACGCACCACGGCGGCAGGAGAACGGTACGGCCAGGCCGCTGGCAAGCATGGCGTCAAGCAACAGCTCGTCGCCGGCCTCAAAGGTTTTGCCCGAGGGGGACAGTTCAATGACATGCCGCATAGCTGAGGACCCGAGAATGAGTGAAGCCTGATTGTTACGCTAGACTAGGCCCATTAGAACCTCCAGTTTTGGATACTTCAGATGGTCCAGATGCGTAAATGGCGCCCCTTACTCAAGCTCGACGCCGACTCGCCACACGCCTCCTACCGCAAGATAGCCGAGGGCCTGGTGACCGCGATTGTCGAGGGGCGCCTGCCGCCCGGTACCTTGCTGCCAGGGACGCGGGAAATGGCGCAGTTGCTCGACGTCAACCGCAAGACGGTCATCCTGGCCTACGAAGAAGCCTCGACCAAAGGCTGGCTGATCAGCGAGCCGCGTCGCGGCACCTTCGTCAATGCCCAACTGACGCCCAAGCAACTGCCCGGTCATGCCCTGCAATCCTTCGCGCCGCCCATTCTGGCGCAGCCGGTGGTGCCGTATTTCGCCCACAACGCCCAGGTCACCGCGCTGCAGCATCGGCATGACGCGCTGTTTTTCGACAACGGCACCAGCGACCACCGCCTGCTGCCGCAAGCGGTGCTGCATCGTTACTACCGCAACGCCCTGCGCAACAGCTTCGCCTCCAACACCGTACGCTACGGCAGCGAAGGCACCGGCCATCACTTGCGCCGTGCCCTCGCCGAGATGCTGCGCAGCAATCGCGGACTGGCCGTCAACGCCGACAATATCTGCCTGACCCAGGGCACGCAGATGTCGCTGTACCTGAGTGCCAGTTTGCTGATCAAACCGGGCGACGTGGTACTGGTGGAGCGCTTGAGTTACCCGCCAGCGTGGGAAATTTTTCGTCAGTTGGGCGCGCACCTGGTCACGGTGGACATGGACGAAGAAGGTTGCCGTACCGACCAGATCGACCGTTTATGCCGGGAGCACAACGTGCGCATGATCTACGTCACGCCGCATCATCAGTTCCCTACCACCGTCAGCCTGCACGCCGCGCGGCGCCAACAGCTGTTGACCCTCGCTGCGTTGCACGACTTCTGCATCATCGAGGAAGACTACGACCACGAATTCCACTTTAACGGTCGCCCCTACCTGCCGCTTGCCAGTGACCGTTCCCAGCGCCACGTGATCTATATCGGCTCGCTATCCAAGGCCTTGGGCTCGACGTTTCGCTGCAGCTATATCGTGGGCCCCGCCGAGGTGGTTGAAGCCCTGCACCGCAACGCGGCGCTGATGCTGGGGGATGCCGACGCCGTTGCTCAGAAAATGCTGGCCGACCTGATCAATGAGGGTGAACTGAAAAAGCACCTGCGCCGCGTGTCGAAAGAATATCGAGGGCGTCGGGAGACGTTGCAAACCTGTCTGCACGAGTCGCTGGGCGATCGTATCCAGGTGCGCGAGCCCGAGGGTGGCCTGGCGTTGTGGGTGCGTTTCGAGGCTGAAATCGACGTGGATCGACTGGTAAAAGCGGCGCTGGGTCACGGACTGGTGGTGCGCAGCGGCCGGCAGTTCTCGCCGACGGGCCAGCCGGAGAATGCGCTGCGCTTGGGCTTTGCGTCGCTCAATCAGGCAGAAATCCGTCAGGCTACGTTGCGGCTGGCTCAAGCGGTGAATGCTGTTTAGCACCATTGATCGTCCCCACGCTCTGCGTGGGAACGATCAATATTGCTTTCAATAAATCGCAGACAAAAAAAAGCCACTCGTTTGAGTGGCTTTTTCTTTGAATTGGAGCGGGAAACGAGACTCGAACTCGCGACCCCGACCTTGGCAAGGTCGTGCTCTACCAACTGAGCTATTCCCGCAAATGGCGTCCCCTAGGGGACTCGAACCCCTGTTACCGCCGTGAAAGGGCGGTGTCCTAGGCCACTAGACGAAGGGGACACGCTACTGAAACACATGGTGTGTATTCCAGTGCCCAGAGGCCTCATCCGAAGATGGGGTCCTGGTTTCACTCAATGCCGCCCTAAGGCCACACTGCTTGTAAATTGGAGCGGGAAACGAGACTCGAACTCGCGACCCCGACCTTGGCAAGGTCGTGCTCTACCAACTGAGCTATTCCCGCATATGGCGTCCCCTAGGGGACTCGAACCCCTGTTACCGCCGTGAAAGGGCGGTGTCCTAGGCCACTAGACGAAGGGGACACACGTACAACATTCACTCCCTACCGCGTTTCGCTGTGTGCTTTACGCTGTAAGTGGCGCGCATTCTATGGATGGATTCATAGGTCGTCAACCCCCAAGGATAAATTTATTTAAATCAATGACTTCGCCCCGGTTTACCGGCCCGCCCGGGCATTCTGGCCGCCCAAGCCCTGGCGCCTATATTCTGGCGCTCGACAAGGCGCTATAGTTGGTCCAGGCAAATGATGGCAATGTGCAGTCACGCCAGGAACACTTACCTATATAGAAGAAACAACCTGGGCAACTGGTCGAACAGTCCTATCCGCCGGATAGCTCAGTCACTACACTCCACAGCAAACCCCATAAAGAGGTCACACCGGTGACACCACTCATGATCACCCTGCTGGTTATAGCCGGGATCGCAATACTGATCGCCATTGGCTACATGAACCATGTGGTGGAAAACAATAAGCTGGAAAAGCAGCGTACCGAGATCGAGCTCAATGATCGGCTGCGTCGCTGTGGTGAAATCACCGAGACCTTTCCTGGCCAATTGATGACCCCGGCGCTCAAGCTGTTGCTGACCCGCCTGGAACTCAACGTCAACCAGCGCCTGCTGAACCTCAACAAATCCAGCGGCCCGCTCAAGGCGCGGATCGCCGAGCTCAACGCACTGATCGCTCAGGGCGAATCGATTCCGGTGGCCAACCCGCCCGCGCCGATCCAGACCGAAGCCAAGGCCAAGGATGTGCGCTTTTTGCTCGAAGCGTTGCACGGCCAAGTCACCCGCGCGGCCCAGGACGGTTTCCTGCCGGCCAACGAAGCGAAGCACTGGATCAAGGAAGTCCGCCATATCCTGGTGCTGCTGCACATCGAGTTCTTCAACAACCTCGGCCAGCATGCCCTGCAGCAAGGGCAACCGGGCCAGGCGCGCCTGGCGTTCGAGCGCGGCGTACAGTACCTGCGCAAACAACCGGAGCCGGTGCTGTACAGCTCACAGTTGAGAACGCTGGAGTCGCAACTGGCCCGCGCCAACTCCACGGTGTTGACCAACAGCCAGCCAGTCGAAGACGAAGTCAACGAACTGACCGAAGGCCTGAAAGTCGTCGACGCCGATGCCGAGTGGAAAAAGAAAGCCATCTACGACTGATAGCCTTCTGCCTATGTGGCGACGTCCGGTCGCCACGTGCCATCAAAATGCACCTATCCCCCCGCCCCCGACTAGGGTAAAAAAGTGCCCCTCACTCCGTGAAGTTAGAGGCCTGCTATGCCTGTCGCCGTGATTGATGGACAACCGCTGCACTATATCGACCAGGGCACCGGCCCGGTCGTCCTGCTGGGTTCGAGCTACCTGTGGGACCGCAACATGTGGCCATCGCAGATCGACGCACTGTCGCAGCAATACCGTGTAATCGTCCCTGAACTGTGGGGTCATGGCGAGTCGGGCACGCTGCCCGCAGACACCCGCTCCCTTGACGACCTGGCACGTCAGCACCTGGCGCTGCTGGACCACCTGAACATCGCGCAGGTCAACCTGGTCGGTCTGTCGGTCGGCGGCATGTGGGGCGCCCACCTCGCCTTGCTGGCACCTGAGCGCATCAACAGCCTGGTGCTGATGGACACCTACCTCGGCGCCGAGCCGCACGCCACGCGTGAGTATTACTTCTCGCTGTTCAAGATGATTGAATACGCCGGCGCCATTCCTGAACCGTTGCTGGATGTGATTGCGCCGATCTTCTTCCGGCCGCAAATCGACCGCGAATCAGCGCTGTATCAGGACTTTCGCCAGTCACTGCAGGATTTTTCCCGGGAGCGCCTGCTGGACAGCGTGGTGCCCCTGGGTCGCTTGATCTTCAGTCGCGAAGACATCCTCGATCAGTTGCCTCGCCTGGACTGCGACACCACCCTGGTCATGTGCGGCGAACAGGACAAGCCCCGCCCACCCGCAGAAGCCGAGGAAATGGCCAATCTGATCGGCTGTGCCCTGACCTTGATTCCCGACGCCGGGCATATCTCCAGCCGGGAGAATCCGGAGTTCGTCAATGAAGCGCTGCTGACGTTCCTCGCCAACAACGCCTGACTCCGTTCGCCACTGGTCGCGGCGCTCCGGCTGCGATCAGAGGCGGAAGTGCCCCACCATGCCCTTGAGTTCCGCGCCCAACTGCGCCAGCTGGATGCTCGACGCGGCGTTGCCTTGCATGCTCAACGCCGATTGATCGGCACTCGCGCGGATGCTAGTGACGCTGCGGTTGATCTCTTCGGCCACCGAGCTCTGCTCCTCGGCCGCGGCGGCAATCTGCTGGTTCATCTGCTGGATCAATGACACCGCTGCAGCAATGCTGCCCAGGGCGCTTTCGGTTTCCAACGCATCACTGACGGCCAGTTTAACCAGCTCGCCACTGTGCTGAATCTGCTGCACCGACGACTGCGCCGCGCTACGCAAGGTGCTGACCAGGCGTTCGATTTCCTCGGTCGATTGCTGGGTGCGCTTGGCCAGCGCGCGCACCTCGTCGGCGACCACCGCAAAGCCGCGCCCTTGCTCGCCTGCGCGGGCCGCTTCAATCGCAGCGTTCAGGGCGAGCAGGTTGGTTTGCTCGGCGACGCTCTTGATCACACTCAACACCGCGCCGATGTTCTGGATCTCCGCGCTGAGGCTCTCGATACTGGCGCTGGCACTGTTGCTGGAGGTGGCCAGCAGTTCGATGCGCTGCAAGCTCGAGCGCACCACCTGCTGGCCACTGTCGACCTTGTCATCCGCCGTCTGCGCGGCTTGCGCGGCCTCTTCGGCGTTACGCGCCACGTCATGCACCGTGGCGGTCATCTGGTTCATCGCCGTGGCCACCTGCTCGGTTTCCTCCTTCTGGCTGCTGACCTCGATGTTGGTCTGCTCGGTCACGCTGGACAACGCATGAGCCGAGTTGGCCAGTTGCTCGATCCCCGCCTGCAACCCGCTGACCATATGGCTCAAGCCGTTGCCCATCTGCTGCATCGCCTGCATCAGCTGGCCGATTTCATCGCGGCGATTGACCTCCATGCGCCCAGTCAGGTCACCGGAGGCAATCTGCTGGGCCACGGCGATTACCCTGCGCAGCGGCGCCACGATCATGCGGGTAATCCCCCACGCAGCCAACAGCCCCACCAGCAACGCCAGGGCGGATGACCCGATGATGAGCAGCGCGCTGCTGGCCAGTTGCGCCTGCATCGACTGGTCTTCGGCGTCATAGGCCTGGTTGACCCGGCTGACTACCTGATCGGCGCGATCATGCAATTGTTTGTAAACCACTTTTTCCTGCGCCAGCAGGCCGGCGTATTCGCCAAGCTTTTCGCTGAACGAGGCGATATGCCCGGACACCTCATTCAGCACGGTCTGGTAACCGGAGTCCTTGACCGACGTTTTCAGTTGCTCGGCCTGGGCCAGCGCCTGGTCAGCCTGTTCGATCCTGCCCTGCTCGGCCTCGTCCGCGTCGGCCTTGCGGCTCTGATCCAGGCGCAGCCGCGCTTCGTTCATCGCCTGCAGCATCAACCGCGACACCTGGCTCACCTGCCCCGCCTGCTCGATAAATTCGGCGCCGTCCTTGCCCTGGCTCTCCTTCAGGGCATAGGCGCCGTCGTCCGCCAGGCCGGCCTGCAACACATCGAGATTATTGGCCACGCTGGACACCGACCAACTGGCCATTTCCAGGGCCAGGTCCTTGGTCTGGGTCAGTTCGACAAATTCGTCGAACGCCTTGCGGTAGGCGACCAGGGCTTGCTCCACCTCGGTCATGACCGGCACGTTGGCGGCGGACTCGGCCTTGAGGCTGACCGCCAGCGCAGTCAGCGCGTCGACACGTTCATGCAGGGCATCCACCGCCTTGGGGTCGGCGTGCAAGGCGTAATCCTGTTCGATCAGGCGCACCTTGAGCAGGTCGCTGTTGAGCGAAGACATCCGCTTGAGGCCTTCAAAGCGCTGACCCACGGTTTGCAGGGACCCTACGCCGATGGCCGCGACCAATGCCGTCAGCAGCAGCACCAGGGTGAACCCCAAGCCCAGTTTTTTCGCCATACCGAGGTTGGCAAAACGTCGTTGCGCGCCCGAAATCATTGCACTTGAGTCCTCTCACAATGGCAGATGCCATAAACCCGCCTGACCAGCAGCGAGATTGGCAACCACGGGGCACTGAGCACAAGTCATTGGCGTCACAATAATGGCAAAAAGCTACACGCCCGTCGTTTTCAGAATGGTCGAGGTCGATCTGGCAGGCCCCAGGGCACGGAACAGCGCCAATGCTCGCTGATCCGCCGCATAGGCTACGTTGATGCGCAGCCACTCGCTGCATTCACCCTTCGGGTTGAACAACGTTCCCGGTGCCAACAACACACCCAGCCTGCGGGCACACGCCTGCACGCGCGAAGGGCTTTGCGCACCAGGTCGCGCCCACAGGAACATGCCGCCGGCGGGTACCGCAAACACTTGCCATTCTTCATCCTCCAGTACCTGCAGGGTGGCGGCCATTTGCGTATTCAGACGTTTGCGCAGGCGCTGCACCCACTTGCGGTAGGTACCGTTGGCCAGCAAAGTCGCCACCATGGCTTCGGCAAACCGCGAAGTGCCAATGCCCGTCAGGGTCTTGAGATGAGCCAGTTGCGCGATGATCGCCGCACCGGCGCTCAGGTAGCCCACGCGCAAGGCACTGCTCAGCGTCTTGGAAAAACTGGAGACATAGATGACACGATCTTCATGTGGCAACGCCGACAATCGCGTGCAGCTGGCATGTTGCAGGTCGCCGTAGACGTCTTCCTCGATGATCAGGAAATCCCGGCTGCGGGCCAGCGCCAGCAAACGCTCGGCCACCGCGTGGCACAGGCTCGTGCCGGTAGGGTTGTGATAAAGGCTGTTGATGAACAGGCACTTGGGACGATGGCATTGCAGGTGTGCCTCCAGCACGTCGATGTCCGGGCCGCTGCGCGTGCGCGGCACTTCGAGCAAGGTGACCCCGTGAAACGCCAGTTGCCGATAGAGGTTGCCGTAGCCCGGGGTCTCGACCACCACCGTATCGCCCGCCTTGAGCAGCGTCCGAATCAGCAGGTCCAGGGCATGGCTGGCGCCGTGGGTCGTCAGGATGCACTCCAGGCTGCTGGGCACGTGGATCCGGGTCAGGCGCTTGAGCAATTGTTCACGCAGGGCCGGCAACCCCAGGGGCGTGCTGTAGTTGAACAGCCCGGCGGTGTCGGTACGGCTGACTTCGCGGATTGCGTAGTTGATGTCATCGCTCTCGCGCCAGGCGTCCGGTAGCCAGCCGCAGCCGAGCTTAAGCTCGCCCAAAGGGCCATCGGTAAAGCTGCCCCACCCCAGTTCGGCGCCTTCGTGCCACGGGTTTTCCTGAACGACCGCGGGCTGCGCGACCACGAACCCGGCACCGTTTTTCGAGGCCAGCAGCCCCTGGGCCGCCATCCGTTCGAAGGCTTCGATCACGCTGGACTGGCTCAGCAGGTTGTCGAGGGCCAATTGCCGCACGGACGGTAAGCGTGTACCGGGGCTCACCCCATTGTTGCGAATCCATCCCGCGACTGCGCTGATGATTTGCTGCACCACCGGTACTGGGGCTTGTCGATCAATCCCTAAATCCATGAGCCACTCACTTCAACTGTTTGTTATTCAACCCAAATAGTTAAGCACAGAAGCTCAAGAAAGCCCGTCCTAGACAGTTATTAAATCATTGATTTTATTAGATTTTTTACCTAATGATACACATTCAATCACGGCTTTTTGCCAGCTATGGAAACACCCCACGCCACCCCAGCACTTTTCGAACAGGTTGCAGTGTGAAGTCCTAAATCGCCGTGGCACCGCCGTCCACCGCCAGGGCCTGGCCGGTGGTGAAGGCCGCACCATCACTGCACAGATACAACACGGCGCTGGCGACTTCCTCGACCTTGCCGATGCGCCCGACCGGGTGCATCGCCGCCGCAAATTCGGCCTTGCGCGGGTCGGCTTCGTAGGCGCGTCGGAACATGTCGGTGTCGATCACCGCCGGGCACACGGCGTTGACGCGGATTTTCTTTTTCGCGTACTCAATGGCTGCCGACTTCGTCAGGCCGATCACCGCATGCTTGGACGCCGCATAGATGCTCATCTTCGGCGCCGCCCCCAAACCCGCTACCGACGCCGTGTTGACGATGGCGCCCCCGCCCTGGGCCAGCAACAGCGGCAGTTGATGCTTCATGCACAGCCACACGCCTTTGACGTTGACCCCCATGATGGCATCGAACTCATCCAGCGTACCGTCGGCCAACTTGCCCTTCTCGATCTCGATCCCGGCATTGTTGAAGGCATAGTCCAGGCGGCCATAGGCGGCAACGGTCTGCGCCATCAATTGCTGCACATCCGCTTCCAGGGTGACGTTGCAGCGCACAAACAACGCCTGGCCACCGGCTTGCTGAATCAGCGCCACAGTGCCCTCGCCGCCCGCCACATCGAGGTCGGCCACCACCACTTTCAAGCCTTCGGCGGCAAACGCCAGCGCGCTGGCGCGACCAATACCAGCGGCAGCGCCGGTCACCAGGGCGACCTGGCCGGAAAATGTCATGCTCATGGGGAATGTCCTGTGGGATTGATAACCGTGGGTCGATTCTAGCCAACGACGGCAGCGTCGCGTCAGCACTATCAGAAGCCCGGTGGGTGCTGCATGAGTCCTGGTGATAAGGCCATCGGCACGAGTATCAACCCTGTCTATCGGCAAGCATTCGCGTGGCTCGAACAACCTTGCTCGCGGACCGTTCCTTGTCTATGACTGGTACTTCATTTCTAAAGAGTTGCCGCCATGACTGCCCAGACCAACCGCCAGTTCCTGCTCGCCAAACGCCCGGTCGGAGCGGCTACGCGGGACACCTTCACCTACCAGGAAGTCCCGGTGGGCACACCCCGGGACGGGCAGATACTGGTGCACAACGAGTACCTGTCCCTCGACCCCGCCATGCGCGGCTGGATGAATGAGGGCAAGTCCTACATCGCGCCGGTGGGCCTTGGCGACGTCATGCGCGCCCTGGGCGTGGGCAAGGTGATTGCCTCCAACCACCCGGACTTTGCGATCGGCGACTACGTCAACGGCGCCTTGGGCGTGCAGGATTACTTCCTCGGCGAGCCACGCGGCTTCTACAAAGTCGACCCGAAACTCGCGCCGCTGCCCCGCTACCTGTCCGCGCTGGGCATGACCGGCATGACCGCCTACTTCGCACTGCTGGACACCGGCGCGCCCAAGCCAGGGGAGACCGTAGTGATCTCCGGCGCCGCCGGTGCGGTCGGCAGCATTGCCGGACAGATCGCCAAACTCAAGGGCTGCCGCGTGGTGGGCATCGCCGGAGGCGCCGACAAGTGCAAGTTCCTGGTGGACGAACTGGGCTTTGATGCGGCCATCGACTACAAACACGAAGACGTACCCGCCGCCCTCAAGCGCGAGTGCCCCAAGGGCGTGGATGTCTATTTCGATAACGTTGGCGGCGAGATTCTCGACGCAGTGCTCAGTCGCCTGGCGCTGAAAGCGCGAGTGGTGATTTGCGGCGCCATCAGCCAGTACAACAACAAAGAAGCCGTCAAAGGCCCCGCCAACTACTTGTCATTACTGGTCAACCGCGCACGAATGGAAGGCTTTGTGGTGATGGATCACGCGGCGAACTTTGCCGCCGCCGGGCAGGAAATGGCCGGCTGGATGGCCCAGGGCAAGCTCAAGAGCAAAGAGGATATCGTTGAAGGGTTGGAAACGTTCCCAGAAACGCTGATGAAACTGTTCAACGGCGAGAACTTTGGCAAATTGGTGCTGAAGGTCAGCTGACAGGCGCCATTTACAACGGTGGCAGGGGGCTGGCCCCAATGCCAGTCAAGGCTTTTTGTAGGAGCGAGCTTGCTCGCGAAAAACTCACAGGCACCGCGTTTATTCAGGAAGCACGCGTTATCGTTGACGTTTTTCGCGAGCAAGCTCGCTCCTACAGAGGGCGGTGTACGCTTAAATGACTGGTATTAGAGCTCGCCCCACACCACTCCACGATGCGAAGCGAGCCGCTCTTGATCTTAGGCGCCCCGTTAAACCACGCTGGCCGAACGCAGGCTTGAATCCGTGGGTAACCCGGCAGGACGCCGGGTTAGCCGCCCCGCGC
>NZ_CVTN01000087.1:13952-41522 GCF_900004915.1 Pseudomonas sp. 31 R 17 | reverse complement strand
AGAGCGTTTTGCTTACTTTTGCGCTTTTCAAAAGTGAGCCGCTGTAAAAGCGGAACCCATAGCAGCCGTGACCGCAGAAACGGATATGTACTCGTTCCAATCCAACATCCCGGACAGCCCAGAGACCGCCATCGGGGGCAAGCCCCCTCCCACAGGGGCCCGCGTGGTACCTAAACGTTGTGTAGATACTCACGCCCCTCCCACATTTGAATGGTGTCTGGCTTCAGAGTCCCCGGTACTTTTCGTTGAGTGCATACAGGATCGCGCAGGTCTCCGCATCCAGGCGCCCGGCATAATCGCGCGCCCGAAAGTGCATCTGAAACGCCCGGGTGCGCTGTTCAAAGGCCTGGCGATTCCAGGCCGGTTTGTAGCCATAGCGCTGGAACGCCCGCTCGACTTCCACTTCCGGCGGCAACCCCATGCAAAACCGCCGTTGGTACATCGCCCGGGTGGCTTCGTCAAACCAGGCGCCTACCCCGGCTTCATGCAGGCAGCGCCAGGGTAGCCGGGGGCCCGGGTCGCTCTTGCGCCAGTACGCCACATCCGAATGCCCGAGAATATCCACCGGGCCGATGTGCGGGTAGCGCTCGAGGATGTCGCGCATCAACGCAATCAACACCTGCACCTGTTCCTCGCGATACGCGGGAAACGTGAACACGCCTTTGTCGTCACGCGCCAGGTTGACGATTTCGATGCCGATCGCGCGACTGTTGAGGTTATCCCGCCCGCCCCAATGGCTCGCCCCGGCATGCCAGGCACGCTTGTCCTCGCCCACCAGGCGAAACACCCGCAGTTCGTCATAGCCGGCGGCGCGATAGGCGGGTTCATCGGGATCGGGCAGCAGGTAGTGAGCGCTGACCCCATTCTGCGTCAGGGTGCGCAAGGATGAGTCAAAGGGCGCCGCCGTGTAGTGCAGGATCACCTGCGCCACGGGCTCGCCGTTACGTTCGTTGAAATCCCGGGCAGGGAAACTGGTATCGATGACCAACATAAGATCCGTCCTTTTCAATACGGGCCGAATCATTCGGCCCTTTCAAGCGCAAAAAAATTACCGCCATCCTGACGATTTGCAGGTCAGGCGAGCGGTAATTATTTGGCACTTGCAGAAAAGCGATCAGCGTCGCAACGGCATGCCCAGGTCAACGCGCAGGCCATCGGCCTGACTGTCGAATGTCAGCGAGCACGCGCAGCGCTGGACGATCGCCTGAACGATCGCGAGCCCCAGGCCACAGCCTTCGCTGCTGCCGTTGCGCCAGAAGCGTTGGGTGAGGTATTGCAGGTCCTCGCTGGAAATCTGCGGGCCATGGTCGCGCACGCGGAACACCACCTTGTCAGCGCTGCAAGACACGTTCAATTGCACCCGGGTATCGGCCGGAGTGTGGCGCAAGGCGTTGTCCAGCAGGTTGCGCAAGGCCGCCACGGCCAACCCCACAGGCATCTCCACCGGCGTGTCGACGAGGCTGTCCGCCAGGATCAGGTCGATGCGCGAATTGTCCCCGGCGTGGGCATCCTGGATCGCCAGGCGGGCGACTTCCTCGGCGCTGGACTGCAACCCATCGTCAAACGACAGGCTGCCCTCCACCCGTGCCAGCAGCAACAGTTGCTCCAGGGTGCGGTGCAGGCGGTCGGCGCCTTCCTCGGCATGCGCCAGGGACTGGTCACGCGCCGCGCCCTCGGTCATGCGCGCCACTTGCAGGTGCGTCTTGATCGCCGTCAAGGGGCTGCGCAGCTCATGGGCGGCGTCACCGGTGAGCCGGCGCTCGCGCTCGATGGTCTTGGCGATGCGTTGCAACAGCTGGTTCTGGGTGTCGAGCAATGGCTTGAGTTCACTGGGCAGCGGGTGGATCTGCAACGGTTCAAGGGAGTCGGCGCTGCGGCGCATCAAGGCGTCACGCATGCGGTTGAGCGGCACCAGACTCTGGCCGATGCCCAGCCACAGCAGGCACAGGCACCCGAGCAAGGCCACGCCGACCGGCACCGAAGCCGCCAGCAGGATCGACAGGTTCAGCGCCTCACGCTCCACCTGACGGTCGGCCGTGGTGATCAGCAGGTCACCCTGGGACAGGGTGAAACTGCGCCAGCCCACCCCATCGATCATCTGGTCGCGAAAACCGCTCTTGCGCGACTCCAGCCCCTCATCCGGCGTGGTATGGCTGCGCGCCAGGACTTCGCCGTGCAGGGAACTGACCTGGCAGGCCATGCCCCCCGGTACGCTGAGTTGTTCGCTACGCAAATGGGTGCCGGCGCCGACGCTGGCCAGGCCCGGCATCTGTTCGGTCAGCCCGGCCACCATGCGCGCCGAGGCGACCAGCCGCTGGTCGAGGGAAAACATCATCTGATTGCGCAGGTCGTTGAGCATCCAGGCCGCCGCCAGGGCCCAGATCACGACAAAAGCGGCGCCGAGCTTGAACGTCAGGCGCAGGCGCAGGCTCTTCACGAAGCATCCTCTCCCGCATCGGCCGGGCCCAGGCGATAGCCGAGGCCGCGTACGGTCTCGACGATGCCATTGCCCAATTTGCGCCGCAGGTGGTGGATGTGCACGTTCAGCGCATTGCTTTCCAATTCGTCGTTGAACCCGTAGACGCTGTCCTTGAGCTGCTCGCTGGACAATACGCGGCCCTTGTTGTGCAGCAAGGCCTGCAACAGCGCTTGTTCACGGCGCGACAGGTCCACCGGCTGGCCACCCAGGAAGGTCTCGCGGCTGCTGGGGTCATACGCCAGGCGGCCATGTTCGATCAGGTTGACCCGGCGCCCCGCCACGCGGCGCAGCAGGGTTTGCAGGCGGGCGGCGAGTTCGCGCAGGTCGAAGGGCTTGAGCAGGTAGTCATCGGCCCCCGCCTGCAGGCCGTCGACGCGGTTGGTCACCGAGTCACGGGCGGTGAGGATCAACACCGGGATCTCCAGGCCCTGGCTGCGCTGTTGCTGCAGCAGTTTCAGGCCGTCTTCGTCGGGCAGGCCGAGGTCGAGCACCATGATGTCGAAGGTGGCCGCCCTGAGCATCGCCCTGGCCGCCGCCGCCGTGGCCACGCGTTCAACCGTGAAGCCCTGGGCGGTGAGGCCGGCCACGATGCCGCTGGCGATCAGTTCGTCGTCTTCGCAGACCAGTACGTGCATGCTGAACCCTTCATGAAAGATGCGGGTGATTAGAAAACGCACGGATTAAGCGCGCATTATGCCGCTAACTTCATAACACCCGATAACTCCTACACTCTAGAATAGCGCCGGTTAATCATCGGTTAATCAACGCCACACATTGTGTGCCTCACTTGCATCGAATTAAGGCTGGACCATGCGGTATCTATTTACTTTTCTGCTGGTGTTGCTGGCGGGGTTCGCCCAGGCCGCACCGGGTAACCCGTTCGAGTCCAAACCCGATTTCCTCCCGGTGGGCAAGGCCTTCACCTTTACCTCCGAGCGTCTTGAAAGCGGCGAGACCCAGCTGTATTGGCAGATTGCCGACGGTTACTACCTGTACCAGCAGCGCATGAAATTCGACGGCCTGGCGCAAAAGCCCGTGCTGCCCCTGGGCGAAGCCCACAGCGATGAGTTCTTCGGCGAACAGCAAGTGTATCGCCAGGGCCTGGAAGTGAAGCTCCCGGCCGACGCCACCGGCCAGGTCAAGCTGGGCTGGCAGGGCTGCGCCGACGCCGGCCTTTGCTATCCGCCACAATCGATCACCGTGGACCTGGGCGGCAACCCGGCCGTCGCCGCCACCGCGCAGGCCCAGGACGAAAGCCTGGCCAGCGGCCTGCAACAGCGCAGCCTGGGCTGGAGCCTGCTGATCTTTTTCGGCCTGGGCCTGTTGCTGGCGTTTGCCCCGTGTTCGTTGCCGATGCTGCCGATCCTTGCCGGCCTCGTGGTGGGCAGCGGTGCCAGCCCGCGTCGCGGCTTTGCCCTGGCCGGCAGCTACGTGGTGTGCATGGCCCTGGTGTATGCCGCGCTGGGTGTGATGGCCGCGTTGCTGGGCGGCAATCTGGCCGCGCTGCTGCAAACCCCGTGGATCCTCGGCAGTTTCGCCGCGCTGTTCGTGATCCTCGCCCTGCCGATGTTCGGCTTCTTTGAATTGCAACTGCCTGCGTTCCTGCGCGACCGCCTCGACACGGTCAGCCGCCGGCAGAGCGGCGGCAGCCTGGTCGGTGCGGGCATTCTCGGTGCGTTGTCCGGTCTGCTGGTGGGCCCGTGCATGACCGCGCCCCTGGCCGGCGCCCTGCTGTATATCGCCCAGAGCGGCAATGCGCTGCACGGCGGGCTGATCCTGTTCGCCATGGGCATCGGCATTGGTATCCCGTTGTTGTTGCTGGTCACCGTGGGCAACCGCTTCCTGCCCAAGCCGGGCACCTGGATGAACGTGCTCAAGGGCGTTTTCGGTTTCCTGTTCCTCGGCACCGCCGTGCTGATGATTCGCCCGGTGGTCGGCGAAAGCCTGTGGATCGGCCTGTGGGGCGCACTGGCGCTGGTCATGGCCTATTGCGGTTGGACGCTGGCCCGTGAATACGGGCTGGCCGCCAAGGTGTTCGGCGCGGCCTCCCTGGTGCTGGGCCTGTGGGGCGCGGTACTGGTGGTGGGCGCGGCGGGTGGCAGCGATGAGCTGTGGCAACCGTTGAAGGTCTACAGCGGCTCGCGGGTCGCTGCCACAGCCGACGCTCACGATGCGTTCACCACCATCAACGACCCGGCCGCCCTGCAAAGCCAGCTCGACAGCGCCAAGGCCGAGGACCAATGGGTGCTGGTGGACTACTACGCCGATTGGTGCGTGTCGTGCAAGATCATGGAAAAACAGGTGTTCGGCAAGCCGGAGGTGATGGCCGCCCTTAAGGATGTACGCCTGCTGCGCCTGGACGTCACCGCCGACACTGCCGCCAGCCGCGCACTGCTGGGTCGCTACAAAGTGCCGGGGCCACCGAGTTTCGTGTGGATCGGTCCGGACGGCAATGAGCGCCGCGCCCAACGCATCACCGGCGAAGTGGATGCCGCCGCCTTCCTGCAACGCTGGACGCACACCCGAGACGCGCGCTGATGCTGACCCTCACCATCGGCACCTTCGCCATCGCCCTGAATCACATTCTGCTGATCAGTGCGCTGATTCTCGCCACCCTGGTGGGCTGGCGCGTGGCCAGGCGTGGCGGGGAAAACCCTGAATCGGTGCTGTTCAGCCTGTTCCTGCTGGGCATGCTGGCCGCCCGTGTCAGCTTTGTACTGATGTACTGGAGCGATTACCGCAACGACTGGCTGCAGATGGTCGACCTGCGCGACGGCGGTTTCCTCGCCTGGCCCGGCGTGATCGCGCTGGTGCTCGGTGCGCTGGCCTACGGCTGGCGGCGCCCTGCCCTGCGCAGGCCACTCGGCGCCGGGGTGATCAGCGGCCTGGTGTTCTGGGGCATGGCCAGCCTATCGCTGAGCCTCTACGACAAGGGCTCGCAACTGCCGGACATCACCTTGCGCGATGCCAACGGCAATGTGGTGCAACTGGCCGACTACAAAGGCGGCCCGCTGGTGATCAACCTGTGGGCCACCTGGTGCCCACCGTGCCGTCGGGAAATGCCGGTGCTGGAACGCGCGCAACATCAACGCCCGGATGTCACCTTCCTGTTCGTCAACCAGGCCGAGAGCATGCAGAGTGTCAGCACCTACCTGGCCACCCAGGGCCTGAACCTGGACAACATGCTGTTCGACGCCGGCGGCCGCCTCGGCCAGGCCGTCGGCTCCATGGCGCTGCCTACCACCTTGTTCTACTCGGCCGACGGACGCCTGATCAACAGCCACCTGGGCGAGCTGTCCCAGGCCAGCCTGGCCCGCGCCATGGAACCCTTCGACACCGTCCCACAAAGGAAACCCACATGCCTCGCCTCCGCCACCTGCTGACCCTGCTGCCGCTGACGCTTGCCGCCACCCTGGCCCAGGCCGAAGACTGGCCGGCCCCGATCAAGCAAATCGAAGCCAAGGGCGCCAAAATTCTCGGCCAATTCGACGCCCCCAGCGGCCTGACCGGCTATGCCGCGCAGTACCAGAACCGCGGCATGGCGCTGTACCTGACCGCCGACGGCAAAAGCGTGATCGCCGGCAACCTGTACGATGCCCAGGGCAACGACCTGAGCAGCGCGCCCCTGGAAAAACTGGTGTACGCGCCGATGTCCAAGGAAGCCTGGGCCAAGCTGGAAAACAGTAGCTGGATCCAGGACGGCGACAAGAACGCGCCACGCATCGTCTACCTGTTCAGCGACCCCAACTGCCCCTACTGCAACATGTTCTGGGAACAGGCACGGCCATGGGTGAAGGCCGGCAAGGTGCAACTGCGCCACATCATGGTGGGGATCATCCGCGAAGACAGCCCGGGCAAATCCGCCGCACTGTTCGCCGCCAAAGACCCGCAGAAAGCCCTGGAAGAACACGAAGGCGCCGGCAAGGCCAGCAAACTGCAAGCGCTGAGCAAGATCCCGGCGGATATCGAAGCCAGGCTCGATGGCAATATGAAGTTGATGGAGGACCTGGAGTTGTCGGCGACGCCGGCGATTTTCTATCTGGATGACAAGGGTGGGTTGCAGCAACAGCAGGGGGCGCCGTCGCCGGATAAGTTGGTGAAGATACTGGGGCCGAAGTAATTATCCCATCCATAAACAACAAAAGCGGGGTCTGCGCGACCCCGCCCTTCACTGTCTCTAGGCATCCACTGGGCTGCACATAGTGAAATTATCCAGGTAGCCGTGATCTCCCACTTCAACCTCAAAGCTTGCGAGCAACTCACCTTTACCCGCCTTGAATTCAACCCATTGATGCCGCCCCCCGTTGGCTGAGTCCACGACCCTCGTCTCAATGAGCGCGCCCCTTTCATCGTAGAACCGCAAGGTTGCCTTTTCATCCAGATGAACATAGGCAAACCGCAGACAGGCACAAGGCACGCTGAATGCAAAGCGTGTTATCTTCGCCGGAGTGATAAAGCCATCAGCGTCGATGCAAAGCCCAAACGCCGGCCCTGACATAAATTCCCCGACGTTTCCGTAGGTGTATATACCGCTACGGGCATTGGGGGCCAATTGAACCATGGTGATGGTCATCGTCGAAAGGCTGATGCTTTCCCCAACGTTAAGCAGCTTGTTAGGCTGCCCGTCGAACCTTTCGACGATCTGCCTGCTCTTGATCAGCTCCAGCGCCACAGGATCGAAAGGTCGCCACGCATCGTTCGGGAATTTCACACTTAGTTGCAGCGTGATTTCACTGCCATTGGCGAACGAAGCAAGTTGCGCATTGGTAACGGCGATATTCAAGCCGTACAGAACCTCTGAGGGGGTCACTGCACGCGCTGGCAGCAAGACGACGGAGTGGGCCCCACCGCCAATCGCGTTACCGGTGCATATCAGCGAGATCTGGTTATCCGTCGCGATCCCCGCCCAGGGACTCACTACCAGATGGGCATCCTTCTCACAGCACAGTCGGAGAAAATCCAATACGCCATCGTTTGCCTCCGGTACGCGGGGCGCAGGCAGCGCAATGGCTTTTTTAAACAGCAGCGTTAACGTCTGAAACTCATGGGCATCGCTCTCAATTTGGCTCTGATCTGTCGTACATTTGAAGCGCAAGATCAACTCCGAACTATCTTTGAACCTCTCGAATTCCTCCCGTAAAACCGTCCGCGATAACCTGTTCAGGTCATCACGTCTGATAGGTTGCTTGTGCATGATGGTAATCGTGTGGGAAGCGCCATCTTCTGCCGGCCCCGTACAGGTCATATACGCGATCTGGTCTTCAAGAATAAACCACCACGCCCTCTCACTCTCGTCCCTGGGGTCTTCTATAAAGACGCTTATATCGCCTTCGAAAGTGCGCAGGTCCAGGCAGCAGCGCTGCCCAGGCGGGCACACCGCCTGGTAAACCATCGGTGCTGGTCGTCGCTCCAGCACAGGAATACTGACGTCCAACTCCAACGTCCCGGACGATGCCTGCTGGCAGGCACTCGTCACCGAGTAACTGATAGAGATGGTCTTGCCCGCAGCCCAAATCACTTCTTCACGCGGGATCCTGAAATCGACGTAACCCAGATCGCTGTTGCCCGGTTTTGATTTCAACGGCAGGCTCGTTCCATCCGGCTTGAGCCACTTCACGTCGATCATCTGATTGGGACTTATCCGTTCATACTTCACCCGCACCGTCACACCGTCTCGGCCATTCCAGATGGTCAGTTGATCACCCACGGCTTCACACACCCTGGGAGGGGGCAGCATCAAGCCTCCTGCTCGATGCTGAAAGTCCGAACAGGAAACTCGACGGCCGTGTCCACGTCGCACTGCCCATTAAAATTCGCCGCAAAATGCAGTTTAAACTCACTGCAATCGGCCAGTTTTTGCAGCTCGGTCCTGGCTATCGGTGTAGCAACTCCGTCGCGTAGCCAGGCGGGAGTAAGCGGGTCTCCTCTTAATATGGAAAACTGATAAGAACTGCCGTCCTCACCTGTGCCGGTTACCCACATCCAGCAGCAGTCCTGCTCCATGGCGTAATGCCAGATAGGCACCACCGCCGTTGCGTCATCACCGAACGTATTGAGGTCCACCCTGTCGCCAGTGGCCTGCTCAATGCCGGGTTTTGGCAAGCCCGTGATGCCCAGCACCTTCACTCGGCGCTCGGGTGAGGGCCAGTAGCTGCCATCGCAGCGCGTGACGTTGTAGGTCAACGTGATGGCTTGCTCAAAATGGGCGCGGATCACTGCGGGCGGTACCGTAAACACCAGGCTGGTTTCACCTTCAACCGGTTGCCGGCATTCCAGTTCGACGGTGCCCGGCCCAGGGGTGCCGGTAAGTGTCGGACACACCGTGTCGCCGCTGCACATGCCCTCATAAGCCACCACGATATGCGCACCGTTCACCGTGTTTACCGGGTTGACCAGCCACCCGTCGAACTCGGTGTGTACGGCTTCCTTGAGCTCTGGGGGCGACAGTTCCAGGTGAGACTCAGTGAGCAACGTCAATGAAAGCGAGCCGAACGATCTATAGGGAGTCGCCTGGCTGTAGCGCACCTGCGCCAACAGATACAGTTCACTGTCATGTTTAAGTTGCTGGAGCGACGCCCGAGGTATTGCTCGACGCCACCCCAGGCGCAAGTCTTCGTCGGTAACCGGTTCATCCTTGAATGGATAGAGTCTGGCCTTGGAGCCATCGGGGTAGGTGCCGCCTATATAGCAGTTGATCGTTTGGATTTTGCCGGCAAATGCCCAGGGCGGAATGTAAAGAATCGGATCTTTACAGCACAACAAGGAAAGATCCAGTTTGCCATCGATCGCTTCGAGAATTTGCGCCTGAGGCAAGTTCGAGGGCAGGCTGATCCGTACCCCACCCTGCAGAGATGTTTGACTCTCACCGTTTCTGGTGACGGTGTAGGTAAACGACGCGTAAGTGTCCAACCACAATGCTATGTATTCAGAAGGGATATAAAAGTTGATACAACCTGCAACGTCGCCATTCAGGGGCTCTATCGGCGGATAAGGGCTGCCTGCCAATGGCCAGTCCAGAGTGATGAGGTCAGTGGCCTGCATGTCGTCATAACAGACAATGACGTTGCCTCCGTTCAGCAGTTTGAGTGAATCGACACTGCCATTTTCGTCAGCTTCAAGCAGCTCGGGCTTGGGCAGGTCAAGGGCATCCGGCAATGACTTGGGCATGGTGAACTTCCTTTTCGATAGACGGGGAATGCCGAAGCCCAACATGTTGGCCTGATCGGCATCGCCCTATCACACCGTAAAAAAGCCGGCGCTCCTACTGTCAGAATTCACAGTTCCAACCCGCATAGAGACAGTATTCGACCAGTGGATTGCAGCAACAACAAGGGACACCGTCGCCGGATAAGTGCATGAAGATACTGGGGGCGAAGTAACAGAGCCTCACCATCAAATAAAATGCCCGCAAACGAAGCGGGCATGTTTTTACTGAACCGCTATACCTCCTCGACCAGAAAATCATCCATCAAATAGTCATTGCCGCTCGCCCATGCATCCATTTCATGGCTATAAATGTCCAGCAGCGCAGGCGTCGTGGAGGCTACGAACGTGAAACTCAGGGTATGCCAGGCCAGATCCACCAGCTCCAGGACCGACGTCTTATGCTCCGTGTCGATACGTAGCGACAGTTTTGGAGTGGGATTGGCCGAGTTAAATCGGCGAAGCCTGACAGAAAATTTATACGTATGGCCGGGTTCGAGATCAGTGAATCTCTTCTGCAGGATAGGACCGATATTTCTGGTGGTGTAGGTATAGTTCTTCACCGCAAATCCATCGGCTTGCGGCTCAAGGCTGATGTCTCTCGGATCCGGCGCACCTGTACCCACTTCCCAGCCCTCGAGCGTCCCGCTATTGAAATCAGCCATCTGGCGATAGCGCTTTCTGAACTGCAACTTCAACGACTGGAATTCGAGTGCATCACTTTCAACGGGGCTTTCATCGGTGGTGCATTTGAACGTGAATTCGAGGTCGGTCTTGTCCTTGAACTTCTCAAGCTCTGCACGCGGAATCATTCGCGACAACTCGCTCAAATCCTCCACCTGTACAGGCTCCTTGTGCATGATGGTTGTCGAATAAGGCCTTCCGTCCTCACCGGTTCCCGTGCAGGTCATATATGCAATTTGCCCGGCAAGAATGAACCACCACGCCAGCTCACTATCAGGATCATTGTTCTTGACGAAGACTTCTGCATCGCCGTCAAACGTACGCAAGTCAACGATGCCATTTTGTTGTTGCGGAGTGGCTTGACGCACCATCGGATGAGGACGTCGGGTCATGAGCGGTTTGGCGATACGCAGTTCCAATGCATTGGAGGTCTGCTGCTTGCATGCATTAACCACCGTGTAAGTGATCGGCACTGTCTTGCCGATACTCTCTATCAAGGCGTGCCGTGGGAATTCAAAAATAACCGGTCCGGATGTACTGCCCGGCTGTGAAAGCTGCGGCCATAGACTGCCATCCGGCCTGTGCCAGTTGGCAGTCAGGGTGTGGTCAGGATTGATCCCGGTGTAGTCAACCTCCACATGTACGCCGTTCCTCCCATTCCACGGCGTTAGATCGTTGCCCACCGCTTCAGTGACTGTCGGAGCGTTCAACACCAGATCTTCCTGGCTGATCGAAAATACCTGCATCGGGAACTCGATGGCGGTCGCCCGATTACGCTTGCCGTCAAAACTCGCGGCAAAATGCAGTTCAAAGCTCGTGCAATCGGCCAGTTTCTTCAATTCGTACCGCGGGATAGGCGTGTCAACACCATTGGCCAGCCATTGTGCAGTGAGAGGCTGATCCTGCAGTACGTCGAACCGGTAGTTGCTACCGTCTTCCCGTGTTCCGATCACCCACATCCAGCACCACTCATCCTCTTTTGCATAGTCCCAAACGGGTACTACAGCCGTGGCGTTACCACTGAAGGTGCCGAGATCTACGATCCCCACCGTCGCCTCTTCGATACACGGCAAGGTCAGTCGCGGAGCAAGCACATGCACCCGGCGATCGGGGGAACTCTGCGGTTGATAATGGTTGAACTGAACGCTGTAGTTCAACACCATCGTCTTGTTGAACAGCGCTGCAATGACAGGCGGGGCAACATCGAATGACAGGCTGGTCTGCCCCTCGTTCACGTCCTTGCAGCCGAGGGCGACCGGCCCATACCCAGGGCCCGACGCATAGGCACAGACATGGTCATTTTCGAACATGCCCGCGTAGCTGACGATTGCATGCCCGCCGTTGACCGTGTTGACAGGGTTGAGCTGCCACTCACCGGGGGGCGATTCGACGGATTCTCGCAAATACGGCGGGTTCAGCTCCTGCGCAGGGTCGACCTGCAGCAATGAGGTCGTGCGCAGGTGGAAATCCTCGGCGTTCACCGGGAGCGGATTCTCCAGAAGCGGATCGCCAGGCTCAGGGTATACCGGGGCGGTGGTGTCCCAAATCACGCCCAGGTGAGCGGTGATCGCCGAATAGTCGTCCAGCCTGGACAGCCAGCCTCGCGAAAGCGTAAAGCGAAAAACGTGGTCCGGATGGGCTTCGTGCTCCTGCACCACATGATCCTTGGCCACCCAGGCGAAGCGATAAGGCGCCACGTGCTGGTTACCCGCAACCACGACAAACAACCGCTGCCCGGGTTGAATCATCGGCCAGGCCTTGATCGCGACAATTTCATCCCCCGTAAACTCCTGCATGCGCAGGTACCAGGTACTCCACTCCTCCTTGGCATGGGTAAACACCGGCCTTGAGACGACGAGGTGCTCCTCCCTGATCTGTTGGATTTCCAACTCCAGCGTCAGGGATTCCAGCGCCCGCCCCCCGGCATTGGCCGTGTACTTGATCAATACCGTGTGCCCGATGCAGTAGCTGATCCAGCGTGCCGGAATGTCGACGACATTGACGCCGTTTTCCACAGAGATTGGCTCGAAGCTTGGCTGGTCCTGATCCTTGACCGCCATGTGGAACATGACGTTAGTGGCATTCGCCGGCAGCGTCAGCGTGGCCGTCGTGCCATCGATTGCATCAATGGGATACAGCAGGCTGTTGTTCGCAGCGTGCTCGATAATCGCGTAAGGCAGTTCCGTTTCAACGGCAGGCAGCGCCTTTTCTGCCTGAACGGAACTGGTTTTTTTTGCAGGTATTTTGCTCGCCACGATAAGACTCCTGTCCAGCGTCAGATCACCAGTGGGCCCGGCCCGGCGGGCCGGAAACTACGGTTATCTAACACGTGGATCAGGAATCCTGCCTACTGTCAGAATTGACAGTTCTGCTGGAAAAACTCGATATTCCAGACCAGTGGCCGTCTCACAACCCCTCCAGCTCCGCCATCAAATCACTCAAGCGATCCACCTTCTCGGCACTGATCTCATTGCCCTCCAGGCCCTCGATATATTCGGCCAGCTCCGCCACCGTGCTGCATTCGAACATCGCCCGCAGCGGCACATCGCGCTGCAGCGTCTTCTGCACCCGTGACGCAATCTGTGTCGCCAGCAACGAATGCCCGCCCAGTTCGAAGAAGTTGTCCTGCACCCCTACCCGTTCAACCTTGAGCACTTCGGCCCAGATCGCGGCCAGGGTGGTTTCCAGTTCATTGCGCGGCGCCAGGTAGTCCTGGCTGTGCAACTGGCCGATGTCCAGGGCCGGCAGGGCCTTGCGGTCGAGTTTGCCGTTGGCGTTGAGCGGCAGGCGCTCGAGCCACAGCCAGTGCAGCGGCACCATGTATTCCGGCAGTTCGGCGCGCAGGCGTTGCTTGATACGGTCCAGGCGTTCGCTTGGGCTTAAGCTTTCATCAACCGGCACCAGGTAGCCCACCAGGTGCTTGCCGTTGACGCCCTCCTGGACGCCGACCGCCGCATCACGCACCTCGGGTTGCTCGTGCAGGCGCGCTTCGATTTCACCCAGTTCGATGCGGTAGCCGCGAATCTTCACCTGGTGGTCGACCCGCCCGACATACTCCAACACGCCGTCACTGCGCCGGCGCGCCAGGTCGCCGGTGCGGTACAGGCGCTCGCCCGGTGCGCCGAACGGGTTCGGTACAAACACCGGTGCGGTGCGCAGCGGGTCGCTGACGTAACCACGACCGACGCCGGTGCCGGCCACGCACAATTCGCCGACGGCGCCTTGGGGCACCAGCTCCAGCGCGCCGTCCAACAGGTACAGACGGTTGTTGTCGGTGGGCGTGCCAATCGGCAGATAGGTGCCACGGGTCGAGGCCAGGTCGACGCGGTAGAACGCCACGTCGTCCGAGCATTCCGCCGGGCCGTAGGCGTTGACCAGGCCGATCTGCGGGTAGCGCAGCAGCCATTGGTGCGCCAGTTCCGGCGGCATCGCTTCACCGGTCGGCAGCATCCAGCGCAAGCCGTCGAGGCGAATGTGGTCCTGGGCGAGCATGCCCTGGATCAGCGACGGCACGCTTTCCAGCACGGTGATGCCGTGTGCCTGGACGTGGGCCAGCAAGCCCTGGGGATCATGGGCCAGGGCGTTCGGCACAATATCCACCCGCGCGCCGAACAGCGGCGCAGCGAGGAACTGCCACACGGAAATATCGAAGCTTTGCGAAGCGGTCTGCGCGATCACATCGGCATCGCTCAGTTGCAGGTAGGGCACCTTGCTCAACTGGTTATTGAGCATGCCGCGCTGTTCAACCATCACGCCCTTGGGCAGGCCGGTGGAGCCGGAGGTATAGATCACGTAGGCGAGGTTGTCCGGGGCGCTATAGACGCCCGGGTTTTCGCCACGGGCGGGGATTTCCTCCCACACCAGCAACTGGCAGTCGACGCCGTCGAGCAGTTCGATGGCCTGTTCCCGGCACGCTTCGGTGCACACCAGCAAGGGCGTGCGGCTCAGGTCGATGATGCGGCTCAGGCGCGGGCCCGGCAGGCCAGGGTCCAGCGGCAGGTAGCCGGCACCGGCCTTGAAGCTGCCGATGATCATGCCGAGCAACTCCAGGTTACGCTCGGCCAGCAACGCCACCGGTTGGTCCGGGCCGACACCGGCGGTAATCAGCGCATGCCCCAGGCCGTTACTGCGTCGGTTCAACGCCTCATAGCTCCATTGCCGGCCAAGGCAACTGGCGGCGATACGCTGCGGATATCGCGCCACCTGTTCCTCGAACAACTCGACATAGCTGCGCGCCAGCGGGTAGTCGTGTTCGCTCTGGTTGCAGCCGTCCACCAGGAACGCGCGCTCCTGCTCGCCGATCAGCGGCAGGTCGGCCATGTCGCCATGGAAGCCCTGCACCAGCGCCAGCAACAGGCGCTTGAACTCGGCGAGCATGCCTTGCACGGTGGTTTCATCGAAGTAGCGCTGGTCGTAGGACAGGTGCAGGCCCAGGTCATCGCCCGGGTAGCACACGGCGGTCAGTGGGAAGTTGGTGTGGGTACGTCCGGAATCGGAGGTGGCATTCAGGCTTTGCGCATGGCTGAGCACCGAGGTTTCCACCGGGGCGTTTTCGAACACGAACAGGCTGTCGAACAGCGGCTGGCCCTTGGGCAGTTCGCTGTGTTCCTGGATAGTCACCAGCGGCAGGTATTCGTACTCGCGCAGTTGCATATTGCTGTCGAGCAAACCGCTCAACCACTGGCGCACGCTGCACCGCTGGTCATCGGCAGGCAGCTTCACCCGCAGCGCGATACTGTTGATAAACAGGCCCACGGTGCGTTGCATCTCGGGCATGTCCACCGGACGCCCGGCCACGGTGACGCCGAACAGCACGTCGCGATCACCGCTCACGCGCCGCAGCACCAAGGCCCAGGCCGCCTGGGCGAAGGTGTTGACGGTGAGTTGATGCGCCTGGGCCAGCTCGCGCAGTTGCGCGCCGTCACGGGCATCCAGCCGGGTGTAGCAGTCGCCCACCACCATGCCGCCGCTGTGGCCGGCATGTTCGCGCAGGAACGGCCGGTCGCTCGGGATCGGCGTGGTGCGCTCGAAACCTTGCAGGTTGCGCTGCCACCACTGGCGCGCTTCGTCCAGGTCCTGGCGTTGCAGCCAGGCGATGTAGTCGCGGTAGCGCGGCGGCGTGGCCAGTTGCGCGTCGCGCCCTTCGCCAAGCGCCTGGTAGAGCTCGAAGAAGTCGTTCATCAGCAGCGAACGGCACCAGGCATCGATAAGGATGTGGTGGTTGCTCATCATGAACCAGTAGCGCGCTTCGCCCACGCGGATCAGGCGCAGGTGGAACGGCGCCTGGTTGAGCAGATCGAACCCGGCCTCGCGCTCGGCCTTGAGCAGCGCCTGCAGACGCGGCTCGTGCTCACGCTCGGGGTCGGCGCTCCAGTCCAGGTAGTCAATCGGCGTGCTGCCGGGCTTGTGGATCACTTGCAGCATGTCTTCGCCGACGTTCCAGCAGAACGAGGCACGCAAGGCTTCGTGGCGGGCGATCACCGCCTGCCAGGCCTGGGCGAAACGCTCGGGATCGAGTTCACTGTTGATGCGGTAGCGGTCCTGCATGTAATACAGGCCGGTGCCCGGTTCCAGCAGGGTGTGCAGCAGCAGGCCCTCTTGCATCGGGGTCAGCGGGTAGACATCTTCGATGGCGCCGGCCGCTACCGGCAAGCTGTCCAGTTGCGCCTGGGTCAACCGTGCCAGCGGGAAGTCGGACGGCGTGAGGCCACCGGATTCGTCCTTGAGGCAATGGGCGATCAGGTCCTGCAGTTCGGTCAGGTAGGCCTCGGCCAGTTTGCCAATGGTTTGCTGATCGTAGCGTTCGCGGCTGAAGGTCCAGCGCAGCACCAGTTCACCGCCATACACCTGGCTGTCGACGCTCAGCGCATTGGGCAGCGGTGCATCGGGATCGTGTGCAAGGCCGGCGGATTCCTCCAGCGGATGAAACAGCGCGTCGGCGCCGAAGCTCTGGTCGAACTGGCCGAGGTAGTTGAAGGTAATGTCGGCGCTCGGCAGCGAGGCCAGGCTGCGTTGGCACGGGTCGTCCGCCAGGTAGCGCAGCACGCCGTAGCCCAGGCCTTTGTGCGGCACGCCGCGCAGTTGCTCCTTGATTGCCTTGATCGAATCGCCCGGCTCCGCCTGCGGGGTCAGGCGCAATGGATAAGCGCTGGTGAACCAGCCGACGCTGCGGGTCAGGTCGATGTCATCGAACAGGCTTTCGCGGCCGTGGCCTTCCAGTTGAATCAACGCCGCGTCGTGACCGCTCCAGCGGCACAGCACGCGAGCCAGGGCGGTCAGCAGCAGGTCGTTGACCTGGGTGCGGTAGGCGCTCGGCGCCTGTTGCAGCAACTGCCGGGTGCGCTCGACATCCAGGCGCACGCTGACGGTCTCGGCGTCACGCTGGCGCTGTGCGCCGTGTGGGCGATCCACCGGCAACGCCAGCGCCGGGCCCGCCAGTTGCGCCTGCCACAGGCTCAGCTCTTCGCGCAGGGATTCGCTATGGGCATAGGCCTGCAAACGTGCGGCCCAGTCGCGCAACGCGCTGGTCTTGGCCGGCAGGCTGACGGACTGGCCTGCGCTCAGTTGGCGATAGACCGTTTGCAGGTCTTCGAGCAACACGCGCCAGGACACGCCGTCCACCACCAGGTGATGGATGGCGATCAGCAGGCGCTGCCGGCCTTGCGGGCCGTCCACCAGCAGGGCGCGCAGCAGCGGGCCGTGCGCCATGTCGAGGCTGCGCTGGGTGTCGGTGAACAGCGCGGTGCAGTGGTCCATGTCGCGCACCTGCGCCTGCATCAATACGCCGCCCTGGGGCACGCCCAGGTGTTCGGCGTGCCACTGGGCATCGCGCCGGGTGAAGCTCAGGCGCAGCGCGTCGTGATGCTCCAGCACCGCCAGCAGGGCCTGCTCCAGGCGATGCGGCTCGAGCAGTTGCAGCGGCTTGAGCACCAGGGCCTGGTTCCAGTGCTGGCGCGCCGGGATGTCGGAGTCGAAGAACCAATGCTGGATCGGCGTAAGGCCCGAGCGGCCGGTGAGCACACCTTGCTCGGCGCTGAACGTCTCGACGCGCGTGGCGACGGCGGCCAGGCTGTGCACGGTCTGGTGCTGGAACAGGTCACGCGGGCTGAAATGAATGCCCGCCTGCCGCGCACGGCTGACCACCTGGATCGACAGGATCGAATCGCCGCCCAGCTCGAAGAAGTTATCGTCGAGGCCGACTTGCTGCAGGTTCAGCACCGCGCACCAGATGGCCGCCAACGTGCTTTGCAGCGCATTGCGTGGTGCCACGTACGCCTGGCGGTTCGCTTCAGGATCGGGCTGCGGCAAGGCACGCCGGTCGAGCTTGCCGTTGGCGGTCAGCGGCATGCTGTCGAGCACGATTATGTGGGCGGGCACCATGTAGTCCGGCAAGTGCGCCTTGAGGTGGGCTTTCACCGCATCACGCAAGGCGCCCTGCTCGGCGTCGCTGACCAGGTACGCCACCAGCTGTTTGCCGCTCGGCGAATCCAGCGCCAGCACCACCGCCTCACGCACCGCCGCATGCTCCAACAGGCGCGTTTCGATCTCGCCCAATTCGATGCGGAAACCGCGAATCTTCACCTGATGGTCGATACGCCCCAGGTACTCCACCTGCCCATCGGCACCTTGGCGCACCAGGTCACCGGTGCGGTACAGGCGCCCGCCATTGGCGGTGAACGGGTCGGCGACAAAGCGCTCCGCCGTCATGCCGGGGCGCTGGTGATAGCCCTGAGCCAGGCCCGCACCGCCGATGTACAACTCGCCGCTCGCGCCCTGCGGCACCAGGGCCAGGTCGGCGTCGAGAATGTACGCCACGCGCGCGCCGACAATGCTGCCGATCGGCACGCTGGCGGCGCCCTCCTCCACCTGTTGCGGCGCCAGGCTGGCCAGCGGCATCACCACGGTTTCGGTCGGGCCATAGGCGTTGAAAAACAGCTCAGGCTGGAACGCCGCGCGAATACGCTGCAGATGTTCACCGGTCAGTGCTTCACCGCCGGTGATGCACATGCGCACCGGCAAGGTCTGCTCTTGCGTGGCCAGCCACTGCGCCAACTGGCTGCCGTAGCTGGGCGTGAACCCGAGGATATTCACGCGATGGCTGCGGATCAGCGCGCAGATTTCTTCGGCGTCCCATTGGCCCTGGGCGCGCAATACCACGTGGGCACCGCTGAGCAACGGCACCAGCAGGCGCTCGGTGGCGGCGTCGAAGTTGATCGAATAAAAGTGCAGTTCGCAGTCGTCCGGGCGCATGCCGAAGCGCTCGATCACGGCCTGGCAATGCATGGCGATTTCACCCTGGGACACCACCACGCCTTTAGGCTTGCCGGTGGAGCCGGAGGTGTAGATCAGGTACGCCTGGTGCTGCGCCAGGCTGATAAACGACAGCTCATCGGCCGGATAATTTTCCAGCCTGGCCGCGTCATCTTCCAGGCACCAGCACGCCAGCGCGTGCGGCAGCTCGCCCAGGGCCTGGAACATCGCCGCATCGCTGAGCAGCAGGCCGATGCCGCTGTCTCCGATCATGTAGTGCAGGCGGTCCAGCGGGTATTCCGGGTCCAGCGGCACGTAGGCGCCGCCGGCCTTGAGGATCGCCAGCAGGCCGACGACCATTTCCAGCGAGCGTGGCAGCGCCAGGCCGACCCGCACCTGCGGGCCGACGCCACGTTCGCGCAGCATCCAGGCCAGGCGATTGGCGCGGGCGTCGAGTTCGGCGTAAGTAAGGGTCACACCGGCAAAGGTCAGCGCCGGCGCGTCTGCGCGCTTGAGCGCCTGCCGGCTGAACAGGGTTTGGATGCACTGGTCCAGACGATGCTCTCCGGCTTCAACCCCAAGGCTGTCCTGCAGGGCGCGCTGCTCGGCGGTGCTGAGCAACGGCAGTTCGCTGAGGCGTTGGTGCGGATTATCGATCAGTGCTTCCAGCAAATTGCGCCAATGCGCGGCCATGCGGGCGATGCGCGGCTCGTCGAACAGATCGGTGCTGTAGGTCAGGCAGCAACCCAGGCGATGGTCGAGGTCGGTGACTTCCAGGTTGAGGTCGAACTTGGTGGCGCGAGCATCGTTGGCCAGGTACTCGACGGTCATGCCGGCCAGTTGGCGGCTCTGCTGGAACTCCCAGCGCTGCACGTTGCACATCACCTGGAACAGCGGGTTGTATGCCGCGCTGCGCGGTGGTTGCAGCGCCTCCACCAGATGGTCGAACGGCAGGTCCTGATGGGACTGGCCTTCGATCACGGTGTGACGCACCTGCTCGAACAACTGCGCCACACTCATCTGCCCATTGAGCTGGCAACGCAACACCTGGGTGTTGAGGAACGCACCGATCAGCCCTTCGCTTTCCGGGCGGATACGGTTGGCCACCGGCGCGCCGATGCGCAGGTCGGTCTGGCCGCTGTAGCGGTAGAGCAACACGGCCAGGGTAGCGGTCATGGTCATGAACAGGGTCAGGCCCTGTTCGGCGTTGAAGGCGCGTACGCGGGCGGCCAGTGCATCGCTCAGGTCGAAGCGGTACAGCTCGCCGCGGTGGCTTTGCACCGCCGGGCGCGGGCGGTCGCCGGGCAGTTCGAGCAGCGGATGTTCGCGGCCCAGTTGCGCGGTCCAGTAATCCAGCTGGCGTTGACGCTCGCCCGATTCCAGCCATTGGCGTTGCCACACGCTGTAGTCCAGGTAATGCACCGGCAGCGGCGCCAGCGGTGAGTCGCGCTCGTCGATAAAGGCTTCGTACAGTGCACTGAGTTCACGGGCAAAGATGTCCATGGCCCAGCCTTCGGTGACGATATGGTGCAGGGTCAGCACCAGGTAATGTTCCTGCTCGCCGGCCTTGACCAGGCAGGCGCGCAGCAACGGCCCGCGTTCCAGGTTGAACGGCGTATGCGCTTCCTGATCGGCCAGGTGCTGCAAACGTTGCTGGCGCTCGGTCTCGCTGAGTGCCGAGAAGTCCTGCCAGTCCATGCGCAGGTTGGTCTGCGGCCAGACGTGTTGACAGGCCACGCCATCGACGCTCGGGAAGGTGGTGCGCAGGGTTTCGTGGCGCATGATCAGGGCCTGCAAGGCTGCCTCGAAACGCCCCACATCCAGCACCCCGCGCAAGCGTGCCATGCCACCGACGTTGTAGGCCGGGCTGTCCGGCTCCATCTGCCAGAGGAACCACATGCGCTGCTGGGAATAGGACAGCGGCACCGGCGCGCTGCGGTCGACCTTGGCGATGGCGGTCTGTTGGTTGCGTTGGCCCGACGCCTGGATCAGGCCCACTTGTGCGGCGAAATCGCCCAGCTCGCTGGCATCGAACAAGGTGCGCAATGGCAGCTCGACGTCGCAGGCCTGACGAGTACGGGAGATGATCTGCGTGGCCAGCAACGAGTGGCCGCCCAGGGCGAAAAAGTCGTCGCGCAGGCCGATACGCGGCAGGCCGAGCACTTCGCGCCAGATCGCCGCAATCTGCTGCTGCAACGGCGTCTCGGGTTCGACGTGTTCGCGGGTTTGCCACACCGGTTGCGGCAATGCGCGGCGGTCGAGCTTGCCGCTTGGGCTCAAGGGCATGGCATCCAGGTACATCAGGTGGGCAGGCACCATGTACTCGGGCAACCGGGCGGCCAGCGCGGTTTTCACCGCCTGTGCATCCAGTTCGACAGGGCCGCTGTAGTAACCGATCAACTGCTCGTCACGCACCAGCACCACCGCTTGGGCGATGCCCTGAACCGCCAGCATGCGCGCTTCGATTTCCTGCGGTTCCACCCGCAAGCCGCGCAGCTTGACCTGCTGATCGAGACGCCCCAGGTATTCAAGGACACCCTCAAGGCTCCAGCGCGCACGGTCGCCGGTGCGATACAGGCGCGCCCCGGCCTCGCCCAGCGGGTCGGCGACAAAGCGTTCGGCGGTCAGCCCGGCACGGCCTAGGTAACCGCGCGCCAGGCCGATGCCGCCGATGCACAATTCACCCGGTACACCGGCCGGCAGCGGGTTGAGGTGCTCGTCGAGCACCCGGCAGATCACATTGCCCAGTGGCCGGCCAATCGGCGAGCGCGCGCCATCGTCCACGGCGCAGTGCCAATGGGTAACGTTGATCGCGGTCTCGGTCGGGCCATACCGGTTGTGCAATTGCACCGCCGGCAGGCGTGCCAGTACGCGGTCGCGCAGTTCGGCGGGCAAGGCTTCGCCGCCGGAGAACAGGCGGCGCAGGCTGGTGCATTCGGCTGCCAGCGGTTCGTCGATAAACAGCTGCAGCAACGGCGGCACGAAGTGCAGCGTGGTCACGCCATGTTCCTGCACCAGTTGCGCGATGCGATGAGGGTCACGGTGCTCGCCGGGGCCTGCCAGTACCAGACGGCAACCGCTGATCAGCGGCCAGAAGCACTCCCACACCGACACGTCGAAACTGATCGGCGCCTTTTGCATCAGCACGTCGCTGGCGTCCAACCGGTAGGTGGCCTGCATCCACTGCAAGCGCTCGGCCAGCGCCGCGTGGGTATTGCCCACGCCCTTGGGCTGGCCGGTGGAGCCGGAGGTATAGATCACATAGGCGAGGTTGTCGCCATGCAGGTGCAGGCCCGGCGGCTGGCTTGGCCAGCTGTCCAGGTGCAGGCTGTCCATGGCAAGCACGCACACGCCTGGGGTCGTCGGCAGACGTTCGAGCAGCGCGGTTTGAGTCAACAGCAGGTGCACGCCGCTGTCCTCAAGCATGAAGGCCAGGCGCTCGGCGGGGTAATCCGGGTCCAGCGGCACATAGGCGCCACCGGCCTTGATGATCGCCAGCAGACCGATCAGCAACTGCGGCGAACGTTCGGCGGCGATGCCCACGCACACGTCCGGGCCCACGCCCTTGTCGCGCAGGTAATGGGCCAGGCGGTTGGCCTGGGTGTGCAGTTGGGCGAAGCTCAAGCTGGCGTCCTGCCAGACCAGCGCCGGGGTGTCCGCGGTGTGCAGGTTGAGCAGTTCGGGCAGCCATTGCCGGGCCGGCGCGCACGGCGCCTGGCTCCATGGGCGTTGCTCGTCCTCTGCGCTCAGTTCCAGTTCGCCCACGGCGTGCTGCGGTTGCGCGCAGACCGCTTGCAGCAGGTGGACGTAATGCTCGGCCAGGCGCTGAAGGGTGGCGCTGTCGAACAGTTCATCGGCGTAGTCGAACGACAGGCTCAAGCGCCCGTTGCGGTCCTCTTCGCTGTGCAGTTGCAGGTCGAACTTGGCTTCGCGGCTGTGCCACGGCAGCTCATCGGCGAGCAGGCCCGGCAGGCGGCGCAAGGCACTCAGGTCACGTTGCTGGTGGTTGAACATCACCTGGAACAGGCCCTGTTCACGCGCCTGGGGGAAGGCCTCCAACAGTTGCTCGAACGGCAGGTCCTGATGGGCCTGGGCGTCCAATGCAGCCTGGCGTGTCGCGGCCAGCAGTTGGTTGAACGGCATGCGCCCGTCAAGCTCGGCACGCAGCACCAGGGTGTTGATGAAGAAACCGACCAGGCCTTGGGTTTCCTGGCGCGGGCGATTGGCATTGGGCACGCCGATGCGAATATCGCGCTGGCCGCTGTAGCGATACAACAGGGTCTGGAACGCGGCCAGCAGCAGCATGAACGGGGTGGATTCATGGGCGCGCGCGGTCTGGCCAATCGCGGCGCTGAGGGACGCGTCCAGGCGTACGGTATGCCGCGCGGCGCTGTTGCGCGCCTGCGTCGAGCGTGGGTGGTCGGTGGCCAGGTTGAGGGGCGGATGCTCGTCCCCCAGCGTCGCCTTCCAGTACGCCAACTGTCGCTCGCCTTCGCCGGCGGCCAGCCACTGGCGCTGCCAGCTGGCGTAGTCGGCGTATTGCAGGGTCAGGGGCGGCAACTCAAGGCTCTGGCCCTGGACGGCAGCGGCGTACAGGCGCGAGAACTCGTCAATCAGGATATTCAGCGACCAGCCATCGGCGATGATGTGGTGCAACGTCACCAGCAGTTGATGGTCCTCATCGTCCAGACGCACCAGGGTGACCCACAGCAGCGGGCCTTTCTCCAGGTCGAACCGGGTACGCGCTTGATCTTCGCGGACCTGCTGCGCACGCGCCTGGCGCTCGGCATCGGCCAAGTCGCTGAGGTCGATGACCTGCAGCGCGAAATCCGTCGCGGCCTCGACACGCTGAAAGCCCTGGCCATCGCGCTCGTAAAAGCGTGTACGCAAGGCTTCGTGGCGCTGGATCAACTGCTGGAAGCTTGAGCGCACGGCGTCTTCGTCCAGCTCGCCGCGCAGGCGCAGGGCGCCGGGGATGGTGTAGGCGCTGCTGTTCGGGTCCAGTTGCCAGGTGATCCACAGGCGGTTCTGGGCCAGGGATTGCGGCAGGTCGTCCTGGCGCGACACCGAGGCCATCGCGCCCTGGGCAACGCCGCCGTCCTGTTGCAGGCGCGCGATGCTGGCGGCGAAACCTTGCAGGGTGGGCGCTTCGAACAGCAGGCGCAGGTTCAGCTCCAGGCCCAGGGTTTCGCGCAGGCGCGCGACCACTTGGGTCGCGCTGATGGAGTTGCCGCCGAGCAGGAAAAAGTGATCATCGGCGGCGACCGTCGGCACCTGCAGTTGCTCGCACCAGATCGCAGCGATCCGGTTTTGCAGAACCGATTCCAGCGCGGCGTCACTGGCTGGCGCTTGCAGGTCGGGGAACTGCGCATAGCAGTCGAGACTGCCATCGGCATGGCGCAGCGCACACGCCGCCCGTTGTACCTTGCCGCTGGAGGTTTTCGGCAACGCGCCCGGATTGAGCAACACCACCACGCACGGCGCCTCCTGGCAGGCCTCGGCCACTGCCTGGCGAATCGCCTTGATCAGTGCTTCGGGCGGCAGGATTTTCTGCACGCTGCGGCTGATTTCCGCAGCAATGCCGATGCCTTCCACACCGTGGTCATTTACCGCAAAGGCGGCCACCCGGCCCTTGCGCACCACCTCCACCTCTCGCTCGATGGTTTGCTCGATGTCCTGCGGGTACAGATTGTGTCCGCGTACGATCAGCAGGTCTTTCAAGCGCCCGGTGATGTACACCTCACCGTCACGGATAAACCCCAGGTCGCCGGTGCGCAGCCACGTCCGGCCGGCGTGCTGGACGAAAGTCCGGGCGCTGGCTTCGGGGTTGCGCCAGTAACCGTGGGCAATGCTCGGGCCGCTGGCCCAGAGTTCGCCCACGCAATTGTCGGCCAACGCGCTGAGCGTGTGGGGGTCGGCAATCAGCACGGCGTGGTCCGGCTGATGGGTGCCGCAACTCATGACCGCACTGCCCTGCCCCGGCTCGGCGCGGTTGGCGGCCAGCGCCTGCGCATCCAGGTGCAACGCAGGGATGCCGTGGCCACGGCGGCCACCGGCGACAAACAAGGTCGCTTCGGCCAGGCCATAGGAGGCGAAGAAATTATTCGAGCTGAAACCACAGGCGGCGAATTTTTCGCCGAACCGTTCCAGGGTGTCCAGGCGGATCGGCTCGGAACCGGAATAGGCCACGCGCCAGGTGCTCAGGTCCAGGCGCTCCAGGGCCGACTCGCTGACCCGTTCGCTGCACAGACGGTAGGCGAAGTCCGGGCCACCGCTGATGGTGCCGCCGTATTCGCTGATCGCCTCGAGCCAGCGCAGCGGCCGCGCCAGGAAGTAGGCCGGCGACATCAGCACGCACGGCACACCGCTGAAAATCGGTTGCAGCAAGCCGCCGATCAGGCCCATGTCGTGGTACAGCGGCAGCCAGCTGACGATCACATCGTCCGGGTTGAGGTCGATGCCAAAGCCGCGGCGGATCAGCACTTCATTGGCCACCAGGTTGCCGTGGCTGACTTGCACGCCCTTGGGCAGCGCGGTGGAGCCGGAGGTGTATTGCAGGAAGGCGATGTCGTCGGGCTGCAGCTCGGGGGCGAGCCAACGGTCGGCAAGCTGTGGGTCGAGGGTGTCCACGCTCAACAGCGGCGGTGCGTTTTCGATCTGCGCCAGGCCATCGGCGAGGCTGGCGATGGTCAGCAGCAAGCGCGGCTCGGCATCGCTGATGATCGACAGCAAGCGTTCCTGATGATGGCGCTTGCTCGATTCCGGCGGGTAAGCCGGCACCGCGATCACCCCGGCGTACAGGCAACCAAAGAACGCCGCGACATAGTCCGGACCACTGGGAAACAACAGCACCGCGCGCTCGCCCATCGCGACATCGGCTTGCAAGGCGGCGGCGATGGTGCGCGCGCGTTGGTCCAGGTCACGGTAGCTGAGCACCACGCTGTGCTCGGCGGACTCGGCCAGAAAGCGCAGGGCCAGACGGTCCGGCGTCTGCGCGGCACGGCGCTGGAGGGACTTGACCAGAGTGCGGGGAAGTTCGAAGGCGTCCATCATGGGGTTCCTGCCTGAAATCGGCTTACGGGAAATTCGGGAAATCGGTGAGGTTCAGCCGGCGACGCGCTGGCGCGCCGCGCCACTGCGCCAACGGGCCAGGTGGGCCTCGGCATAGCGCCGCATACAGCGCAGCACGACGCTTTCGTGCTGCACGAGAAAGAAGTGATGCCCCTCGAACATGTCGAGGGAAAAGCCGCTGGCGGCTTCGAGCTGCCAGTCGAGCAATTGGTCGGCGCGCACGCTGTCCTGCTTGCCGCCAAAGACATGGATCGGCACGTCCAGCGGCTCGCGTTCGCCATAGGTAAAGCTGCCGCACAGCAGGAAATCGGCGCGCAGGATCGGCAGCATCAACTGCATCAACTCGGGATTGGCCAAGGCGTCTTCGGCAGTGCCCTGCAGCTCGCGCAAGCGGGCGATCAACTGTGCGTCGGTTTTTTCGATGGCGTAGTCGCTGACATCGCGCCGCGCCGGGCCGGCGGTGCCGGAGACAAACAACGCCAGCGGCGCCGGCACATTGCGCGCGTTCAAGGCATGCGCCAGCTCGAACGCCAGCAGGCCGCCGAGGCTGTGGCCGAACAACGCATAAGGGCCATTCAGGTCGCGGCTGATTTCATTGGCGAGCTGGGCAGCCAGGGCCTTGATATCGCGCTGCAGCGGTTCGCCCATGCGCATGCCCCGTCCCGGCAGTTCCAGCGGGCATACCTGCAACCAGTCCGGCAACACGCGGCGCCAACGGGCGTAGACCGAGGCACTGGCGCCCGAATGGGGCAGGCAAAACAGGCGCAGCGGCGTTGGGGTACTCATCACCCGAGAACTCCACGCTGAACCACGCTGTGTGCACGATAAAAACCCATTTCGCCCTCCTGCGGGTGCTGATCCCTGGCCGTTTGCCAACGAACCTTTCACCCAGAAGAACGGACGGCCCCGGCAAATAATTAGTCGCCGGGGACAAGCGAGACGCGGTTCACACCTTACCCAAAGGCATAAGATTAGTTCGCCTTCTCATTTGACAATCATTATCATTCAGCATAATTTGTTGCCCGATGTGTAGGAGGCCTCAGCAGGGACGCCCTCCCCCAACCTTTTTGCAACAAGGTGATTTCCATGACGGAACAAGTATCCACAGGCAGGTGCGACTCACCCCTTCTCCAGGCATTCGTCGACAATCGACTGATTCTGGTGAAGATCGCGGCGCGTATTACCGGCTGCCGTTCCCGTGCCGAGGATGTGGTGCAGGACGCCTACTTTCGGCTGCAATCGGCGCCGAC
The DNA here is from genome assembly GCF_900004915.1 of Pseudomonas sp. 31 R 17. Lineage (NCBI taxonomy): Bacteria > Pseudomonadati > Pseudomonadota > Gammaproteobacteria > Pseudomonadales > Pseudomonadaceae > Pseudomonas > Pseudomonas sp. 31 R 17. Next base: position 14,585 of record NZ_CVTN01000087.1, on the reverse strand, counting down.
CATCACCTCTTCGTTCAAGGCACAACTGAGTTATCTGTTCCAGATCGTGCGCAACCTGGCGATCGACCACTACCGCAAGCAGGCCCTGGAGCTCAAATACTCCGGTACCGAAGAGGAAGGCTTGAATGTGGTTATCCACGGCGCTTCACCGGAAACCTCCCACATCAATTTCAACACCCTGGAAAACATCGCCGACGCCCTGACCGAACTGCCACAGCGCACCCGCTACGCCTTCGAGATGTACCGCCTGCACGGCGTGCCGCAGAAAGACATCGCCAAGGAACTCGGGGTCTCGCCAACACTGGTGAATTTCATGATCCGCGATGCGCTGGTGCACTGCCGCAAAGTGTCGGGCAGCCACAGCGATACGTTTGCGCGCAGGGTTTGAACAAAACACAAACCACTGTGGGAGGGGGCTTGCCCGCGATGCAGTGTGTCAGCCAGCTCTGTTGTAGCTGACACACCGCTATCGGGGGCAAGCCCCCTCCCACATTTGGACCGGGATCGACACAAAATACCGGTCGGCTCCAAGGCCGCCGCGCTTTTGATCTTGATCTCAGGCGCCCCGTTAAACCACGCTGGCCGAACGCAGGCTTGAATCCGTGGGCAACCCGGCAGGACGCCGGGTTAGCC
>NZ_CVTN01000087.1:0-13902 GCF_900004915.1 Pseudomonas sp. 31 R 17 | reverse complement strand
CCGTTACCGCAGAAACGGATATGTACTCGGTCCAATCCAGCATCCTGGTCGGCCCAGAGGCCGCCATCGGGGGCAAGCCCCCTCCCACATTTGATCGGCTGCGACCTCAGGGCAGTGGTGTCAGATCAATCCGATACGGCGCGAAAATCCTGAGCATCTGGCCGTTATCCCGCAAGCGCTTGAGCAGCTCGGCAAATACCGGCCCGGTGATCGGCGCCTTGGGCCGCAGCAGCGCGTAATGGTGATAGACCTGATCAATGCGCTCCGACACCAGGAACTTGTCCGCCATGTCCGCGTTGCGCACCATGAAATCACTCAAGTACGAACGAGTGACCAACGCAATATCGGCACGCCCCCGCGCGACCATCAGCAAGTTGCTGTCATGGGAATAGGTCAAGGTAGCGTTGAAGTGCTCGGCCAGGTACTTGGGGTCGGGGTTGAACTGGGCGAAGGCGTAGTGATAACCGCTGAACACCGCCAGGCGTTTGCCGGCCAGGTCGGTGAAAAAGCGCTGGTCGCGACCGGGCTCACGCTCGGCCACGAAGATCTCAGCGTCTTCCAGCCCCATGTCGACGCTGGTATGGGCAACGTTGGTCCACCCCCAGGAGGGGTTTTCAAAGATTGCCATGTCCACCCGGCCCTGCTCGAAATCGCGAAAACGCCGGGGGATCGAGGTGGGCACCAGCACGAACTGATAGTCGCTTTGCACGGCGTTCAACGCTTCGACCAATTGCGGCAGCAATCCGGTATCGGCGCCTTGCTCAGGGCGTACGGTATACGGCGGAAAATGCGCCGCGCCGACCCTCACCAACTGCGCGGCGCCGGCTTGCGTCCACCCTGCGGTACCCAGCGCCCAAAATGTAAGTCCTGCAGCCAGCCGCCATGGCGAAAACATCTAGGCACACACCGTTGAATTCTATGATGGCGATAAGCTAGGCGTTTTTCCCGGGAGAGACAATGCTTGCCAGTAAATTGATAGCTGCGCCTCAATCCGCCTTGAGCACCATCAGCAGGGCTTCTTCAGCCAGTTCTTCAAGCGTCAGGCTGCCCTGGGTGCGGAACCAGGTGGTGGTCCAGGACAACGCGCCGGTCAGGAAGCGCCGGGTGATCAACACGTCGCCCTTGATGTAGCCGGCAGCCCTGGCTTCGCCCAGCACCTGCAGCCAGATGTGCTCATACACGTCGCGCAGGGCCAGTACCCGGGCCTGACCTTCGGCAGACAGTGAACGCCACTCGTACACCAGCACCGCCATCGCCTCACCGCTGCCGCCCATGATCGACTGCAATTCGCAACGGATCAGCGCCCGCACGCGCTCGCGCACGGTGCCCGCCTGCTCCAGCGCAGCGCGCATCATCGCGGTGTTGTAGAGGATGGTTTCTTCCATCACCGCGCGCAGGATCTCGTCCTTGCTCTTGAAGTGATGAAAGATGCTGCCCGACTGGATACCCACCGCGCCGGCCAGGTCACGCACGGTGGTGCGCTCGAAGCCCTTGTCGCGAAACAGGTGCGCTGCGGTTTGCAGCAACTTGCCCCGGGCGCTCTCCGGGTCGGTCAACTGGCCAGCGTCGACCATGGTGCGCATCACCCGCAGGGCTTGATGGTCATCCATGCTGCTTTCCCTTATGTCTACTATCGTCTTGGCGGGCAATTTAGGCCGTGGCCGCCACCCAAGCAAGCGCTTGGGCAAAACGTGTGTACAGGGTTTACAAACCAGGCGCCTGCCGGGTGGCATCGCAACCCGCCATTGGAAGATTGAATAAGCCCCCTGGGCGGAACTACACGGCCCGGCTACGCTCTATCCCCATCAGGACAGGAACAGTACGGGAACCTGCGCATGCCTCATTGGCTGATTATTGACCTTGAAGCCACAACAGATGACGGCGGCTGGCCCGTGACGGAGATGGAAGTCATCGAAATCGGCGCGAGCCTGGTCAACCGCCAGGGTCGCGAGCTGGATCACTTCCAGCGCTTCGTGCGACCGCTGCGGCGGCCACTGCTGACGCCCTTTTGCCGCCAATTGACCCATATCACCCAGGCCAACATCGACGCGGCAACGCCCATCACCGAGGTGTGGCCGCTGTTCGAACGCTGGCTCGGCCAGCATCGGCCCCGCCTGGAGGGCTGGGCCAGTTGGGGCGATTACGATCGCGTGCAGCTTGAACTGGAATGGCAACGCCATGGCCTGGCCAGCGCACTCGGCCAGACGCCCCATGTCAACCTCAAACAGCGTTTCGCCAAGGCCCGGCGCCTGGACAAGCCCCTGGGGCTCAATGGCGCGCTGCAATTGGCGGGGATGCAGTTCGTTGGCCAACAGCATCGCGCCCTGGAAGATGCGCGCAACACGGCGCGTCTGCTGCCGTTGATTTTGCCGGTCTAGGCAGCTCTGAAAGGCTTGGGCATACTGATCAACCTTTTGCCTTAATGCTGCCCACCTGTAGGAGCGAGCTTACTCGCGAAGATCGCCAACGATAACGCAGCGCATCTGGGTTAACGGGGGGCTCTCAGGTTTTTCGCGAGCAAGCTCGCTCCTACAGTGCCTGGCGCAAGCTTGACCCTTTCTACGAGGATTCACCCATGTTCAAAGTCAACGAATACTTCGACGGCACCGTCAAGTCGATCGCTTTCGGCACCGAGGAAGGTCCGGCCACCATCGGCGTCATGGCCCCGGGTGAATACGAATTCGGCACCGCCCAGCGTGAAATCATGCACGTGGTTTCCGGCGCCCTGATCGTCAAACTGCCTGATGCCGAGTGGGAAACCTTCGCTGCCGGCAGCCAGTTCCACGTGCCGGCCAACAGCAAGTTCCAGTTGAAGGTCGCCGTAGACACCGCCTACCTGTGCGAATATCGCGGTTAAACGCCAACCGGCGAGAAAAAAATGCCCGTCTCCTGCGAGACGGGCATTTTTCATTCCAGCACCGTCACCGGCATGCCGACTTCCAGGCGTCCAACCCCATCGTTGACCAAGTTCTGGCCGAACATCGCGCCCTGCTCGGTGCCGCGATAGGCCTGCAGGGTCGCGAACGGCTCGCGGTCCGGGCTGCGCTCGCCGGTCTGCGGGTCGATGGTGGTGAGGATGCAACGTGAGCAAGACTTGACCACGCAAAACTCCACCGCGCCGATGCGCAAGCGTTTCCAGCCGTCCTCGGCAAAGGCCTCGGCGCCGTCGATGACCAGGTTGGGGCGAAAGCGCAGCATGTCCATCGGACGGCCGATATGGGCGCACACATCGTCCAGGGAAGCCTGGCCGATCAGTAGCAAGGGGTAACCGTCGGCAAAGCCGACCTGATCGCTATCATGGCCAAAACCATGCTGGGTGAAGCGTGCGCGATCCATGGGCATATGCACCAGGCGCGTCGGTTTACCGATGAAGTCGCTGACCCAGGCCGCCGCCGCATCACCTGCGTCCGGCACGCGCAGAGTGTCGTGCCAGATGGTCACACCGCGTAACACATCGGCGCCCGGGAGTGCCACGTCCAACGTCCCATAGCCCGGCGAACTGAGGGTCAATCCGCCCTCCGTGTTCCACAAGGCAGTTAACTGGCTCATCTTCGCCACGGCGCGTTGCGTGAGGAATCGCCCGCTGGCTTCGTCCACCAGCATCCAGCGCCGATCCCCTTCCAGCCCTAGCCTGTCCAGGCCAATCTGCTGCAGGACCTCGGCTTTGCCGGACTTCAAGGGGTAACGATACAACGCGCTGAGACGGAGCATGGGCCTGCTTTCCTGGGGAAGAAAGTCGCATACCCTAAAGTCAGGCGGGCACTTCGTCCAGCATCAGTCGCTCACGCACCACATCGACCAGTTTGTCGGGCTGGAACTTGGAGAGGAAATTGTCGCAGCCGACCTTCTTCACCATCGACTCGTTGAAGCTGCCCGAGAGCGAGGTGTGCAGCACCACGTAAAGGCCACGCAGGCGCGGGTCGTTGCGGATTTCGGTGGTGAGGCGATAGCCATCCATCTCGGGCATTTCGGCGTCGGTGAAGATCATCAGCAGCTTGTCGGTCATCACCTGGCCGCTGTCGGCCCAGGCCTTGAGCATGTTCAGCGCCTTGAGGCCATCGCTGGCGATGTGCATTTTCACGCCCAACTGGCCGAGGGTGTCACGCAATTGCGAGAGCGCCACGTTGGAGTCGTCCACCAGCAGCACTTCGCGGCCACGGGCGCGCTCCAGCACCGGGTCTTCGAGTTTTTCCCGGGAGACCTTGGCGTTGTAGGGCACGATTTCAGCCAGGACTTTTTCCACATCGATGATTTCCACCAACTGGTCATCGACCTTGCTGATGGCGGTAAGGTAATGCTGGCGCCCGGCGCTGGCCGGCGGCGGCAGGATGGCTTCCCAGTTCATGTTGACGATGCGGTCGACGCCACCCACCAGGAAGGCCTGCACCGAGCGGTTGTACTCGGTGACGATAATGGTGCTGTTGGGCCCTGGCACCAACGGGCGCATGCCGATGGCCTGGGACAGGTCGATCACCGGCAAGGTCTGGCCGCGCAGGTTGACCACGCCACACACAAAGGGGTGACGCTGGGGCATCAGGGTCAGCTTGGGCAGTTGCAGCACTTCCTGCACTTTGAACACGTTGATCGCGAACAGCTGTCGGCCGAACAAGCGGAACATGAGAATTTCCAGGCGATTCTCACCCACCAATTGCGTGCGTTGATCTACCGTGTCGAGAATGCCGGCCATTAAGAGCTCCTGGTGTGCATGATCAGTTCTGCGAGTGCGCAGTTCATATAGGCAAGTTATCGGCGCCAAACGCCAGACCTTGACCCCGGTAAAATGCCATGTAAATGCATTGATGTCACACTGACATCATGCTTTACTGCATTCACCCCCCATAGCGCTGTATCGCGGTGCCGCGCGACATTCGAATCGACGTGCGGTTCCACTGCGTAGGGGATTCCCCTATGCGCAATCAGGCCTGACCTGATATTCGCGATATCTAATAGCCATTAATGTGACGCCATTCTCATTGCATGAATGGAGTCACGCTTTTGTTTGCCATCCCAAGCCCTGGGCCCGCCGGCCTTCCAGGCACTCACGTATCGGCAACTGAAGTTGTGGCATCCCGCTCAGCCGGGGTTACGCACGACTTTCGCGAGCATTTCAATAAAGCTCCTACAGGCATTTCGGAAGCTACCTACAAGACCCAATCCTATTTCAGCGCTAGTTTAAGCCATTCACCCGGTGCGACATCTCATCACCCGAGCTTGAGTTGCGGAGACATGCATGATGAATAGCGCGAACGAATGGCAAACGGCACTTCCCGAGTTTCTGCGGGAGGCCGAGATGCTGCTGATCAAGTCCCAGGAGTGCTTGAGCCATCTGCATTTGATCCGTGACGACAGTGACGCCATCGACTGCATGAAAACCAGCCTGGCCAAACTGGCTGAAAAGGCCGACAACCTGGCACTGCAAGCGATCAGCGATTTCTCGCGGCGCCTTCAAGTGCTCATTACCAACGCCCGCACCCCCCTGCAATTGCACGATCAGGCATTGGATGCGTTGCATGACTGCCTGACGCTGCTGGCCTGGCAACTGGAACTGATCGACACGCGCACCGGTGAACTGCCCCTGGACGAGAGTGAGCAAACCGCCTTGATCGCGCTGGCGACCTTGCAGATTCCGCAAAAGGATCTCAGTCACGCGCCGCAGCCACGCTTGCATCACGGGACTTGAGCCTTAAGCAGGTCGTATTTGATAATCCACCTGTCCAAAAACGACCGATGATGGCAAAACAGGCATAAATATCCATTAGCCATCCATGCAATAACGATACAAACCAACTGTATTAATACAACTTCACTGTTTAACGCTGGGAATACTCTCCAGAGTATTTACGCGGGCCATAAACCAATCAGGCGACCAACGGTAACAGGGGTGGTACTATGCGCCACTCGAAGTGACTCAACTTCATCATGTTTAAACACGACTCGGCAGCGTATTCCAAACAGAGCCCGGCCGACCGGTCTCCCCGCAGCGAACCCTCAGTGGCTTCATTCGTTATGTACGCCAAGCTAAAGCCACTTTTTTCCAGGTCTGTGTCGCGCAGCACTGCACGCCGCATCGTCCTTGCGCTGTGCCTGTGTTCGCTGTCTGCCAGCGCATGGGCGTACGTACACGCATCGCCCTTGTCGCTATTGATCCTGCTGCTCAACCTGGCCACGCTGGCGGTGGTGGGCCTGCACCAATGGCGTTCGCGCAAATCGATCAAGTTCCAGCCCCAGGAATTGGCCGATCGTCTGTTACAGGTCCAGGAAAACGAACGCCATCGCCTCAGCCGCGAGCTGCACGACGACATCGGCCAACTGCTGACCGCCGCCAAGCTGCAAACCGAATGGCTGCAGCGTCGCCTGCCGCCGGAGTTGCAGGATCAATGCACGGCGCTGTGCAATACCCTCAACGAAACCCTGGCCAAGGTGCGCGACGTGTCCGCCATCCTCAACCCGCGCCAGTTGGCCAGCCTGGGCCTGGAAGCGAGCTTGCGCGCGCACCTGCTCAAGACCCTGGGGAAAACCCAGGTGTGCTGGAGCCTGGAATGCCCGCAACGGCTGGCGGGTATTCCTGAAGAAATGGCCGTGGCGGCGTTTCGTATCACCCAGGAAGCGGTGACCAACATGCTTCGTCACGCCCAGGCGCACAACCTGCGGGTGCGCCTGCAACGCCTGCCCGAAGGCCTGTCGCTGATGATCTGCGATGACGGCCTGGGCTTTTCGCCCGCTACCGACCCAGGCCGCGAAGGCCAGCGCGGCATGGCCGGCATGTATGAGCGGACAAACCAACTGGGAGGCACCTTGTCCGTCAGCAGCGAGCCAGGCAAAGGTACGCGGATCGACGCGTTGTTCCCCTGGGCACCTCGCGACCTCGAACGGGCCGGCGAACCTGAGGTTGCCCGGTGACCTGCAACCTGCTCCTGGTGGATGACCACGCGCTGATCCGCGCCGGCGTTCGCGCGCTGATCCTGGATATTCCCGGCTACAACGTGATCGGCGAAGCCAGCGACGGTGCGCAATTGCTCGAGCAGTTTCGCGCCCTGCAGCCGGATATCGTGCTGCTGGACCTGTCGATGAAACACACCGGCGGCCTCGACGCCCTGCAGCAACTCAAGGCGGCCTACCCCAAGAGCAAGGTGCTGATCCTGTCGATGCACACCGAGCCCGACTTGATCATGCGCGCACTGGAGTCGGGCGCTCACGGCTACCTGCTCAAAGACATGACCGGCAACGAGTTGGAACACGCCCTGCGGGCCCTGCGCAGCAACGAACGCTACCTGAGCCCGGCCATCGCTCATACGGTGATCAACCAGGCGCTGATCCGCAGCCAGGGCGCGGCCTCGCCCCTGCCCCACAACCACAACCTGACGGCGCGACAGCTGGAAATCCTGCGCTTGATCGTGCGTGGCAAGTCCACCCGGGAAATCGCCCACGGGCTGGGCCTGAGCATCAAGACCGTGGAAGCGCATCGCTCGCAGATCATGAAGCGCCTGCAGATTTTCGACGTAGCGGGCCTGGTGTTATTCGCGGTGCGCGAGCAGATCATCAGCCTGGACGACTAGGGGCGAACCCAGCGGCAGGTGTACGCGCAGGGCCTTGGGCACCGCTTCGAAATGCAGGTCGTCGCCTTCCAGCGGCTCGCCATCGAGGTTGATGTACAAGCCCTGCGCGCCCTTGATATTGACCCACGGCAGGCGGGCGCGCACGAACATGGTGTCCAGGCCCCAGCCATTGCTCATCAGTTCGCGCAGGGTGCCGACCACCTCCTGGGGTGCCGGCAGGATGCTGACGTCCAGCAACCCGTCATCGGCCAGCGCACCGGGGCACAGCACGTGCCCGCCGCCGGCCTGGCGACCGTTGCCGATGCCCAGCGCGAGCAACTCGCCTTTCCACTGGAAATCGGGACCTTCCAGCTCAGCATAGGCGGCCTTCAATTCACTGAAGCGCGACAACCCGGTGAACAGGTAGGCGGCACCCCCGAGGACTTTCTTCAGGTCTTCGGACGTGTTGGCGGTGACCTGGCTGCCGAAACCGCCGGTGGCCATGTTGAGGAAGATCTGCCCGCCGACCTGGCCGAGGTCGATTGCCCTTGGCTCGACATCCAGCAACGCCAGGGCGCCGGCCGGCTCCAGCGGCACGCCGGCGGCCTTGGCGAAGTCGTTGGCGGTGCCCAGGGGCATCAACACCAGGCTGGCGTCGGTGTTGGCTTGCGCCATGGCTTCGGCGACATCGCGCAAGGTGCCGTCGCCACCGCCGGCAATGATATGGGTATAGCCGTTTTCCAATGCCTCGTTGACCAGGCGCAGCGCATCGCCGCCCTCCCACGTCACCCGCACCGCCAGCTCCCAGCCCTGCTCACGACGGGCCAGCACAGCCGCACGCACGTCCTCGTTGAGGGCTTGTTTGCCGTGGAGAATCAACAGGGCTTTGGGTGTGGTCATTTAGGGGTATCTCCTGGGTCAAGGTGCTTGCAGGATGTTGACCCTTGGGGACGTGGAAAAGTCTGTGGCTCAAGAAAATTGATTGATGTATGGCAATCAACATGTGGGAGGGGGCTTGCCCCCGATGGCGGCCTCTGGGCTGTCCGGGATGTTGGATTGGAACGAGTACATATCCGTTTCTGCGGTAACGGCTACTTAGGGTTCCGCTTTTACAGCGGCTCACTTTTGAAAAGCGCAAAAGTAAGCAAAACGCTCTTGCCCCACCACTCGGCACCTCGCTCAGGCTCGGTGTGCCCGAACGCAGGCTTGAATCCGTGGGCCGCCGCAATGGGCCATCCATGGCCCAGTGCGGCTAACCTGCGTCCTGCCGGGTTACCCACGGATTCAAGCCTGCGTTCGGCCAGCGTGGTTTAACGGGGCGCCTGAGATCAAGAGCAAAAGCGCGGCGGCCTTAGAGCCGACCGGTATCGTGTGTCGATCCGCGATCCAAATGTGGGAGGGGGCTTGCCCCCGATGCGGTGTGTCAGCCAGCGCTGTTGTCGCTGATACACCGCTATCGGGGGCAAGCCCCCTCCCACACTGGATCGAGGACAGCCGCCAGATCGCCGCTGGCCCCTCCCACATTGAATCCAGCAAGCCGAATCAGCTCTTGTGCAACTTGCTCATCAACTGCGCCTCGGCATGGGTCAGGCCGCACGACTGGGTCAGTTCGTCCACCGTCGCGCCCATGCCCACCAGCTTGGCCGCCTGGGCGAACGACAGGTTGGCAGGATCGCGTTGTTCCAACTGCACCAGCTTGTCCGGCAACGGCCCGAGAATCGCGCGCAGTTCATGCACCTCATCGCCTACCCGCACCGCAGTCTGCTGGAAATGATCGACGCGTTTGACCAACTCCAGAATGCGCCGGTCACGCACCGCATCGCGCTCGGCCTGTTGCAGGACCGACTCGCGTTGCTGGCGCATGTAGCGCAGCAGGAATGCCAAGGTCCCGGCCCACAACAGGGCCAGGACAATCACCGCCGCCTCAAGGAACAATCAGATGCTCTCCAGTTCCGACCACTCTTCTTCGCTCATCATTTTGTCCAGCTCAACCAGAATCAACAACTCGTTGTTCTTGTTGCACACGCCCTGGATAAACTTGGCGGATTCTTCGTTGCCCACGTTCGGCGCGGTTTCCACTTCCGACTGGCGCAGGTAGACCACTTCGGCGACGCTGTCGACCATGATCCCGACCACTTGCTTGTCGGCTTCGATGATGACGATGCGCGTGTTGTCGTTGACATCGGTCGGTGCCAGGCCGAAGCGCTGGCGGGTGTCGATCACCGTCACCACGTTGCCGCGCAGGTTGATGATGCCCAGCACGTAGCTCGGCGCACCCGGTACCGGAGCGATCTCGGTGTAGCGCAGCACTTCCTGCACGCGCATCACGTTAATGCCGTAGGACTCGTTGTCCAGTTTGAAGGTCACCCATTGCAGGATCGGATCATCCAAACCTTGTGCGGACGCTGACTTGTTCATCTTTCTGACCCCTCAAATGCCGCTATCGACGGCGTGTGTGCTAATGGGCCGCGCAACCGCACGACCTTTATTGTCCAATCAACTGCGTTTGTTCTGCGCCATCGTCTTGACTGCGCCACTGGCGATCAACTCGGCCAGTTCGGCGACGTCGAGCAATGCGCACATGTGTTCGATCACGGTGCCCGCCAACCACGGCCGTTGGCCACGGTGGCTGCGCCATTTGATTTCGTTCGGGTCCAGGCGCAACGAGCGGCTGACTTGATGCACCGCCAGCCCCCACTCGTAACCCTGCACGGAGATCACGTACTGCAGGCCCTGTTGAAAGTCGTCACGGTAGCGGTCGGGCATCACCCAGCGCGCCGTGTCCAGCACCTTGAGATTGCCGGCCTGGCTGGGCAGGATGCCGAGAAACCACTCCGGCTGCCCGAACAGTGGCGTCAGCTCCTGGCCTTCCAGGGAATAGATCGAGCCCAGGCACACCAGCGGCACCGCGAGGGTCAAGCCGGCCACATCGAACAACAGGCATTCGAACGGCTCGGCGGCCCAGGACGGGCGACCGTCACCGGTCACCGGCGGCGGCGTGATGCTCGGCGGCAGGTGCACTTGCACGATCGGCTCGACCACCACCGGCGCCACCACCTCAGGCGTAATCGGCAGCACCACGGGCAGCGCTTCGACCCGGGCGTCGCGGGCCTGCTCCTCGAGCACCGCCAACTGGAACTCATCCAGCGCCGCTTCGACCTCAATGACCGGCTCCGGCACCAGGATCGGTTCCGGCAGTTCTTCGGCGGTCGCGTCCTGCAGCAAGGCATCCAGGTAGGATTCCAGTGCCAGTTGCGGCCGCGTCTTGTATTGAACGGGACGGTTCATCACGCCACCTGCGCCACAAGTTGCTGGGACAGCAGGTGCTTGAGCAACGCCCGATACGCCAGTACGCCACGGCTCTTGCCATCGAACTGCGACGGCGTAAGCCCCGCGCGGCTGGCGTCGCGCAGGCGCGTGTCCACCGGGATGTAGCCATTCCAGATGCTGTCCGGGTAGCCATCGCGCAGTACGCGCAGGGTGCCGAGGGACGCCTGGGTACGTCGGTCGAACAAGGTCGGCACGATGCTGTACGGCAGCGCCTGTTTGCGCGAACGGTTGATCATCGCCAGGGTGCTGACCATGCGTTCCAGGCCTTTGACGGCCAGGTGCTCGGTCTGTACCGGGATGACCAGTTGCTGGCTGGCCGCCAAGGCATTGACCATCAGCACGCCGAGCAAGGGCGGGCTGTCGATGATCGCGTAATCGAAGTCCTGCCACAGTTGCGCCAGGGTCTTGGCGATCACCAGGCCCAGGCCGCTCTGGCCCGGCGACTGGCGTTCAAGGGTGGCCAGGGCGGTGCTGGACGGCAACAGCGAAATACTGTCACTGCTGGTGGGCAGCAGCAGTTGCCGGGGCAAGTCGCTCGGCACGCTGCCCTTGTGCAGGAACAGGTCGTAGCAACTGTGTTCCAGCGCATCCGGGTCGTAGCCGAAATAGCTGGTCATGGAGCCGTGGGGGTCGAGGTCGACCACGACCACGCGCTTGCCCGCCTCGGCCAGCAAGCCGGCTAAAGCGATGGAAGTGGTGGTCTTGCCGACTCCACCCTTTTGATTGGCAACTGCCCAGACTCTCATTCGGTTGATTCCTCCCGGTGGGCACAGGCGCGACCGAGACATTGCATAGGTTATTGAGCCGGTGACGGAGAATTGACGGAGCTTGTCCGCACCGGCGGTTTTGCAGGGGCCGGTGCAGTTTGTGTGCCAGCGCGCCGCAATGCCGCATCCGGTGTTGCATTTGCCGTGCCGGTGCCGGTCAGGCTGCGGCGTACATCCAGGTTACGTGACACCACCAGCACCACGCGCCGGTTGCGCCCGCGGCCTTCGGCCGTGGCGTTATTGGCCACCGGCTGGAATTCCCCGTAGCCCACCGACGCCAGGCGCTGGGGGTTGACCCCCTGCATCGCGAGCATGCGCACGATGCTTGCCGCGCGCGCCGAGGACAGTTCCCAGTTGGTCGGGTACTGCGCGGTGCTGATCGGCACGTTGTCGGTAAAGCCTTCGACGTGAATCGGGTTTTCAAACGGCCTGAGGATCGCCGCCACCTTGTCGATGATGGTGAAGGCCTGGTCGCTCGGCAACGCATCGGCGCTGGCGAACAACAGGCTGGAATTGAGCTCGATCTCCACCCACAACTCATTGCCGCGCACGGTCATCTGATTGGACTTGATCAGGTCACCGAACGCGGCGCTGATATCGTCGGCGATGCTTTTGAGCGGGTCGCTGGTGCCGCCGATGCCGGCGGCGGTTTCATCGCTGTCATTGACCAGTGGCTTGGCCGGCGTCACCGTCTTGGGCCGTTCTTCGCCAATGGGAATCGGCTTGAGCGCGCGCTCGGAATCGTTGAACACCCCGACCAATGCCTGGGAAATGATCTTGTACTTGCCTTCGTTGATCGACGAGATCGAGTACATCACCACGAAAAACGCAAACAGCAAGGTGATGAAGTCCGCGTAGGACACCAGCCAGCGTTCATGGTTGACGTGCTCTTCAGGCTCGCGACGGCGACGGCTCACAGGCGCTCCCCTCCGCACGCCGAATCACCTGTAGGAGCGAGCTTGCTCGCGAAAAACCCGAGAGCAACGCGTTTATCCAGGATACCCGCGTTATCGTTGACGATTTTCGCGAGCAAGCTCGCTCCTACAGTGTTCATACCCATCAATCCGAGAAGCCCTGGAGCTTCAGTTCGATGGAGCGCGGGTTTTCGCCCTCGGCAATCGACAGGATGCCTTCGAGCAGCATTTCGCGGTAGCGGGACTGGCGCATGGCAATCGACTTGAGCTTGCTCGCCACCGGCAGCAGCACCAGGTTGGCGCTGGCCACGCCATAGATGGTGGCAACAAACGCCACGGCAATGCCGCTGCCCAGTTGCGAAGGGTCGGCCAGGTTGCCCATCACGTGGATCAGGCCCATCACCGCGCCGATGATGCCGATGGTCGGCGCGTAGCCCCCCATGCTTTCAAACACTTTGGCCGCATTGATGTCGCGGCTTTCCTGGGTGTAGAAATCCACCTCGAGGATGCTGCGGATCGCTTCCGGTTCGGCGCCGTCGACCAGCAGTTGCAGGCCCTTGCGTGCATAGCTGTCGGGCTCGGCATCGGCCACGCCTTCCAGGCCAAGCAAGCCTTCCTTGCGGGCGGTGAGGCTCCAGTTGACCACGCGGTCGATGCCGCCTGCCATATCGACCCGTGGCGGAAAAATGATCCAGATCAGAATCTGCATGGCGCGCTTGAACGAGCTCAGCGGCGACTGCAGCAACGCCGCGCCCACGGTGCCGCCGATCACGATCAGCGCCGCCGGGCCGTTGGCCAGGGCGCCGAGGTGGCCGCCCTCCAGGTAGTTGCCACCGATGATGGCGACAAACGCCAGGGTGATGCCGATCAGGCTCAAGACATCCATCAGAGGCAGGCCTCCACCAGATGCTTGCCGATGTCGTCCAGGCTGTAGATCGCGTCAGCCAGGTCGGCCTTGACGATGGCCATGGGCATGCCATAGATCACACAACTGGCTTCGTCCTGGGCCCAGATGGCGCTGCCGCCCTGCTTGAGCAGGCGCGCGCCTTCACGGCCGTCGGCGCCCATGCCGGTGAGCACCACCGCCAGAACTTTGTCGCCATAGGACTTGGCCGCCGAACCGAAGGTGATGTCCACGCACGGCTTGTAGTTCAGGCGCTCGTCGCCCGGCAGGATCTTGATCGCGCCACGACCGTCCACCATCATCTGCTTGCCGCCCGGCGCCAGCAGCGCCAGGCCGGGGCGCAGGATGTCGCCGTCCTCGGCTTCCTTGACGCTGATGCGGCACAGCTTGTCCAGACGCTCGGCGAAGGCCTTGGTGAAGGCCGCGGGCATGTGCTGCACCAGCACGATCGG
>NZ_CVTN01000088.1:8120-80449 GCF_900004915.1 Pseudomonas sp. 31 R 17 | reverse complement strand
TGTGGGGTTTCCCCATGTGAGAGTAGGTCATCGTCAAGATTAAATTCCAGAACCCCTGTTTGCTAACGCAAACAGGGGTTTTGTTTTGGGCGCTCGAAAAGCATGAAGAGCGTTCACTGCGGCTTGGCGAAGTGCGGCCTTTCTATGCAATGCCTCTTCGCATGGCTATCATGCGTGCCTCATTGTGAGGCGATACCTGCATGCTTACGCTGTTAGAACTTCTGAAAGATGGCCGATTCCATTCCGGAGAGGCGCTGGGTGCCGCCCTGGGCGTTAGTCGCAGTGCCGTGTGGAAGCAGCTTCAGCTTCTTGAGGCCGAATTGAATCTACCTATTCATAAGGTGCGTGGTAAGGGGTACCAGTTAGCGTCGCCATTGGTGTTTCTGAATGCTGAAGGGATTACGCGAAGTGCACCGTCGTTGTCCTGGCCCATCCATATCTACGACTCGATTGATTCCACCAACGCAGAGGCGTTGCGCATGGTTGATGTCGCGCGGGCTGTGCCTTTCCTGGTATTAGCTGAGCAGCAAATGGCGGGGCGCGGTAGGCGCGGCCGAAAGTGGGTCAGCCCGTTCGCCCAAAACATCTATTACAGCCTGGTACTGCGTATTGAGGATGGCCTCCGGCAACTGGAAGGTCTGAGTCTTGTTGTTGGCTTGGCGGTCATTCAGGCTCTGCGAGAGTCCGGTGTTCAGGATGCCGTCTTGAAATGGCCCAATGACGTATTGGTCGGGCGCAAGAAAATCGCGGGGATATTGCTGGAGTTGGTTGGGGATCCTGCGGATATCTGTCACGTGGTAATCGGTATCGGGATCAACGTGAACATGCAGAGGGCCGCTGAGGTTGATCAGCAATGGACATCGGTGCAGCTCGAGACAGGATCTGCTGCTGACCGTAATGCTCTGGTGGCCCAGGTTAGCCTGCAACTACAGCGCTACCTCGATCGGCACAGGGTATCTGGCTTTGCGGCCCTCCAGGAGGAATGGGAGCAAAATCATGCGTGGCAAGGGCGCGCAGTATCACTTATTGCGGGTGTGAATCGTGTTGATGGAGTGGTGCTGGGTGTTGATCGTCAAGGAGCGTTGCGCCTGGACGTAGGCGGTGTCGAAAAAACATACAGCGGCGGTGAGTTAAGCCTGAGGTTGCGTGATGATTCTTGAGCTCGACTGTGGGAATAGCTTTATCAAATGGCGAGTGCTGAATATCGACAGGGTGAGCGCCTTTGCGGAGGGCGTGGTCGGTTCGAATGTGGCATTGATTGAGAGTTTGAATGCGGTGCCGGACATGGCGCTGACGCGTTGCCGACTGGTGAGTGTTCGCGCCCTGGAAGAAACGGACAAGCTGGTCGAGACATTGATTGACGCTTTTGGCATAACGGTCTCGTGTGCCACGTCGGCGATGGAAATGGCGGGCGTTCGCAATGGCTATGAGGACTTCGAGCGGCTTGGCCTGGACCGTTGGCTGGCGATCCTCGGAGGGTACAAACTAGCGTCCGGTCCTTGCCTGGTGTTGGATTTTGGCACAGCGGCGACTGCAGATTTCATTGATGCCGATGGCAAGCATTTGGGAGGCTTCATTTGTCCTGGTCTGCCGCTTATGCGCAACCAGTTGCGTACCCATACGCGCAAGATACGCTACGACGATGCGTCCGCTGAGCGCGCTCTGGAGCGCCTGTCGCCCGGGCGTACAACGGTCGAGGCGGTCGAGCGTGGCTGTACGCTGATGCTGAGAGGGTTTGTGCTCACCCAGATCGAGCTCGCCAGGAGTTATTGGGGAGATAGCTTCACGGTATTCCTGACTGGCGGAGATGCTGACCTGGTCTTTGACGCTGTGCCGCAGGCACGGCTTGTGCCGGATCTGGTATTTATTGGCCTGGCAATGGCGTGCCCTTTGCCCTGAGGTGCTTATGCGTTGGTTATTTCTGCTTCTACTGATTCTCAATGTCTTCTATTACATATGGCATCAGCAAGAGGCGCCGTTGCGCGCCAAGGATGTCACTCCTCTGAGTCTTTATCGTGGCTCCCAGCAGGATATAAAACTGCTGAGTGAATCTTCCGATTCGGTGGCTCGCAAGGATCGTGCGAAATCGTCCGACACGCAAAATACCTGCTTGTACATTGGCGGCTTTGCCGATCAGCGCCAGGCGCAGTCCTTGGAGCAGCGCCTCACGAGCCTGGATATAAAGGTCAAGGTCCAATTGCTGAACATGCCTGAAGCAAGCGGTTATTGGCTCCGGGTGTCCCCTGAAAGCAGGCGCCTGGCGGATGATCTGCCCTTTGAAAACCTTGCTAAGGAATTCAATGAGTTAAAACATAAAATAATGCTGTGCGAAGGCATTGCAACTCTCCAATAGTTTGCATAGAATGGCGCCCGCTTCGCAGTGAAGACCTTTAAGGCTTTTGATGCGAAGCAACGTCAACGCAGCTAACCTCATAATTTAAATGAGAAAATGCTTGACAGAAGGTCGGCGTGATGTAAAATGCCGGCTCGCTTAGGAGGGGTTCCCGAGCGGCCAAAGGGATCAGACTGTAAATCTGACGTCTACGACTTCGAAGGTTCGAATCCTTCCCCCTCCACCATTTTAGCGTGAGCTGCAAGCTCCGCGGGTATAGTTTAGTGGTAGAACCTCAGCCTTCCAAGCTGATGATGCGGGTTCGATTCCCGCTACCCGCTCCAAGTTTGCAGGTTGTGCAAGGTGTTTTGCTCTTGTAGCTCAGTTGGTAGAGCACACCCTTGGTAAGGGTGAGGTCAGCGGTTCAAATCCGCTCAAGAGCTCCATATAACAAGGCAGATATGAAAATATCTGCCTTTGTTTTAACAGCTGCCTCGGCTTGTATCGTTCTGTTTCTGGCGTTGGATGTCAGTGATTTCAAGTCTGTTGGGGGTTGGTTGTTGTAAAGTCTTTTTCAGGCCTGCATAATGGTCGGCCTGATTTTGTTTTAGGTCAGTAGCTCAATTGGCAGAGCGACGGTCTCCAAAACCGTAGGTTGGGGGTTCGATTCCCTCCTGACCTGCCAGATTCACGTGGTGTGTCTGGCTTTCTTTTCACAGGATCTTCATAGATGACTCCTAAGGCTGAAGCTCAAAGCTCTCGTTTCGATCTGGTCAAGTGGCTCGCAGTAGTCGCCTTGGTGGTCGTAGGCGTTGTTGGCAATCAGTACTATTCTGCTTCGCCGATCCTGTACCGCGTTCTCGCTTTGCTCGCCCTTGCTGCTGTAGCCGCCTTTGTAGGCCTGCAGACTGCCAAAGGCAAGTCGTTCGCGGTCCTGGTAAAGGAAGCTCGCACTGAAATTCGTAAAGTCGTTTGGCCGACTCGCCAAGAAACCACACAGACCACATTGATTGTCGTGGCTGTTGTTCTGGTTATGGCGTTGCTGTTGTGGGGGCTCGATTCCCTGCTCGGCTGGCTTGTTTCCTTGATTGTTGGCTAAGGGTGTCCCGTGGCTAAGCGTTGGTACGTTGTGCATGCTTACTCGGGTTACGAGAAGCATGTTATGCGCTCTTTGCTGGAGCGCGTAAAGCTGGCAGGCATGGAAGATGGCTTCGGCGAAATTCTGGTTCCCACTGAAGAAGTGGTTGAAATGCGGAATGGCCAGAAGCGCAAGAGTGAACGTAAGTTCTTTCCTGGCTACGTGCTGGTGCAGATGGACATGAACGAAGGTACTTGGCACTTGGTCAAGGATACTCCTCGCGTCATGGGCTTCATTGGCGGTACTGCCGATAAGCCTGCGCCGATCACCGATAAAGAGGCGGAAGCAATTCTGCGTCGTGTTGCTGATGGTAGCGACAAGCCTAAGCCGAAGACATTGTTCGAGCCAGGCGAGGTTGTTCGTGTCACAGATGGTCCGTTTGCTGATTTCAACGGCACTGTCGAAGAAGTTAACTACGAAAAGAGCCGGATCCAAGTGGCGGTGCTCATTTTCGGTCGCTCTACTCCGGTAGAGCTGGAGTTCAGCCAGGTCGAGAAGGTCTAGCTGAGCAAGCATCCCAACCCCACAGCCTAGGCTGTGGGGTTTTGTCGTCACTGGGATAAACGCGCAAGTAACCGGGGAGCCTTTCGAGGCGCTTGAACCCGTAATTGGAGTGCCTCATGGCCAAGAAGATTACCGCTTACATCAAGCTGCAAGTGAAGGCCGCTCAGGCCAACCCTAGCCCACCCGTCGGTCCAGCTCTGGGTCAGCACGGCGTGAATATCATGGAATTCTGCAAGGCCTTCAACGCCCGTACTCAGGGTATTGAGCCAGGTCTGCCGACTCCAGTGATCATCACTGTATACAGCGACCGTAGCTTCACTTTCGAAACCAAGTCGACTCCGGCTTCGGTTCTTCTGAAGAAAGCTGCTGGTCTGACTAGCGGTTCCGCTCGTCCGAACACCGTTAAGGTTGGCACCGTAACTCGTGCTCAGCTGGAAGAAATCGCGAAAACCAAAAACGCGGATCTGACTGCAGCTGATATGGATGCAGCCGTGCGTACCATCGCCGGTTCTGCTCGTAGCATGGGCCTTAACGTGGAGGGTGTGTAATGGCTAAGCTGACCAAGCGCCAAAAGGCTATCGCCGGCAAAATCGAAGCGGGCAAGGCCTACAACTTTGTAGACGCGGCTGCCCTGCTGACCGAGCTGTCGACTGTCAAGTTCAGCGAGTCCGTTGACGTTGCTGTGAACCTGGGTGTTGACCCACGTAAATCCGACCAGGTCGTTCGTAGCGCTACTGTGCTGCCACACGGTACTGGCAAGACTGTACGTGTTGCTGTCTTCACCCAAGGCCCTGCCGCCGAAGCTGCTCTGGCCGCTGGCGCCGATCGCGTTGGCATGGACGACCTGGCTGCCGAAATGAAAGGCGGCGACCTGAACTATGACGTTGTTATTGCTTCCCCGGATGCAATGCGCGTTGTAGGTCAGTTGGGTCAGATCCTGGGTCCACGCGGCCTGATGCCTAACCCTAAAGTCGGCACCGTAACGCCAGACGTAGCTACCGCGGTTAAAAACGCCAAGGCTGGTCAGGTTCGTTATCGCACCGACAAAAACGGCATCATTCACACCTCCGTTGGCAAAGTCGGCTTTGATGCCGTCAAGCTGAAGGAAAACGTTGAAGCCCTGATCGCTGATCTGAAGCGTATCAAGCCTGCTTCCTCGAAAGGTATCTACGTCAAGCGCGTTACCCTGAGCACCACTATGGGCCCAGGTCTGGTCATCGACCAAGGCTCGCTGGACGTATAAGACACAGGTTGGCGCGAGCGATTGCGTCAATTGAAAGATTGGGGTCCCTGCCTGGCGGGGGCTATCCAAGACCGTAGGCGACGCAAGTCTTAAACCAACAAGCCTACGCAGATGGTGCTCCCGGTTCCTTACCGAATCAGACACCAAAACGACATCAGGCCTAGGCCGGATGAAACGGTAACAAGCAGGAGTTAAACCCGTGGCAATTAATCTCGAAGACAAGAAGGCCATCGTCGCTGAAGTCAACGAGGCTGCCAAAGCTGCTCTGTCCGCTGTCGTGGCTGATGCCCGTGGTGTGACAGTAAGCGCTATGACCGGACTCCGTAAAGAGGCTCGTGAAGCTGGCGTATACGTACGTGTTGTACGTAACACCCTGCTCAAGCGCGCTGTTGCTGACACTGAATACAGTGTTCTCAACGACGTGTTCACTGGCCCGACTCTGATCGCGTTCTCCAAGGACCATCCAGGCGCTGCTGCCCGTTTGTTCAAGGAATTCGCCAAGAGTCAGGATAAGTTCGAGATCAAGGCAGCTGCGTTCGAGGGCAAGTTCCTCGCAGCTAACCAAATCGACGTACTGGCAACACTGCCGACCCGTAACGAAGCTATTTCGCAGCTGATGAGCGTGATTCAAGGCGCTACCAGCAAGCTGGCTCGTACTCTGGCTGCAGTTCGCGAGCAAAAAGAAGCTGCCGCAGCCTAAGGCTGAGCAAATTCTTTCGCGTATTTTTGTTTATTTCGATGGCCGCGTAGGCCGTCCCCCAATTCAGGAAATACAGCAATGTCTATCTCCCAAGACGATATCCTCAACGCCGTAGCTGAAATGTCGGTTCTGCAGGTTGTTGAGCTGATCAAAGCTTTCGAAGAAAAATTCGGCGTTTCCGCTGCCGCTGCTTCCGCTGGCCCAGCTGTTGCTGCTGTCGCTGCTGAAGAGCAAACCGAATTCAACGTCATGCTGCTGGAAGCTGGCGAGAAGAAAGTAAACGTGATCAAGGCAGTACGTGAACTGACCGGTCTGGGCCTGAAAGAAGCCAAGGCAGTAGTTGACGGCGCTCCTGCCCAGGTTCTGGAAGCTGTGTCGAAAGACGCTGCTGACAAAGCCAAAGCTACTCTGGAAGAAGCAGGCGCTAAAGTCGAGCTGAAGTAAGCATCGACCTTGCGTCTCCAGCCCAAGCTTTAAGCTGAAGGCTGATGGCTGGTGGCTCTTGCCACCGGCCTTTTTCCGTTCTTGGCTGTCGACTCGGTCGCCGCCATTAACGCGCTGTAGCCACCCGATGCGGTGGTGCAAACCATGGGGTTTGCAAGATTTTCTGGCTGCTCCCGTCGGGAGGGCCAAACAAGCAGGTGACCAAGCTGGGGAACGCTGATGGCTTACTCATATACTGAGAAAAAACGTATCCGCAAGGACTTTAGCAAGTTGCCGGACGTCATGGATGTCCCGTACCTTCTGGCTATCCAGCTGGATTCGTATCGTGAATTCTTGCAGGCGGGAGCGACCAAAGATCAGTTCCGCGACGTGGGCCTGCATGCGGCCTTCAAATCCGTTTTCCCGATCATCAGCTACTCCGGCAATGCTGCGCTGGAGTACGTCGGTTATCGCCTGGGCGAACCGGCATTTGATGTCAAAGAATGCGTGTTGCGCGGTGTTACGTACGCCGTACCTTTGCGGGTAAAAGTCCGTCTGATCATTTTCGACAAAGAGTCGTCGAACAAAGCGATCAAGGACATCAAAGAGCAAGAAGTCTACATGGGTGAAATCCCCCTGATGACTGAGAACGGTACCTTCGTTATCAACGGTACCGAGCGCGTAATCGTTTCCCAGCTGCACCGTTCCCCGGGCGTGTTCTTCGACCACGACCGCGGCAAGACGCACAGCTCCGGTAAGCTCCTGTACTCCGCGCGGATCATTCCGTACCGCGGTTCGTGGTTGGACTTCGAGTTCGACCCGAAAGACTGCGTGTTCGTGCGTATCGACCGTCGTCGTAAGCTGCCGGCCTCGGTACTGCTGCGCGCGCTCGGCTATACCACTGAGCAGGTGCTGGACGCCTTCTACACCACCAACGTATTCAGCCTGAAGGATGAAACCCTCAAGCTGGAGCTGATCGCTTCGCGTCTGCGTGGTGAAATTGCCGTCCTGGACATCCAGGATGAAAAGGGCAAGGTCATTGTTGAAGCCGGCCGCCGTATCACCGCGCGCCACATCAACCAGATCGAAAAAGCCGGTCTCAAAGAGCTGGAAGTGCCGCTGGACTACGTCCTGGGCCGCACTACCGCCAAGGTCATCGTTCACCCGGCGACAGGCGAAATCCTGGCTGAGTGCAACACCGAGCTGAACACCGAGATCCTGGCCAAGATCGCCAAGGCTCAAGTCGTTCGCATCGAGACCCTGTACACCAACGACATCGACTGCGGTCCGTTCATTTCCGACACCTTGAAGATCGACTCCACCAGCAACCAATTGGAAGCGCTGGTCGAGATCTATCGCATGATGCGTCCTGGTGAGCCACCTACCAAAGATGCTGCCGAAACCCTGTTCAACAACCTGTTCTTCAGCCCCGAGCGTTATGACCTGTCTGCGGTCGGCCGGATGAAGTTCAACCGCCGTATCGGTCGTACTGAGATCGAAGGTTCGGGCGTGCTGTGCAAGGAAGACATCGTCGCGGTACTGAAGACCCTGGTCGACATCCGTAACGGTAAAGGCATCGTCGATGACATCGACCACCTGGGTAACCGTCGTGTTCGCTGCGTAGGCGAAATGGCCGAGAACCAGTTCCGCGTTGGCCTGGTACGTGTTGAGCGTGCGGTCAAAGAGCGCCTGTCGATGGCCGAAAGCGAAGGCCTGATGCCGCAAGACCTGATCAACGCCAAGCCAGTGGCTGCGGCGGTGAAAGAGTTCTTCGGTTCCAGCCAGCTCTCGCAGTTCATGGACCAGAACAACCCGCTCTCCGAGATCACCCACAAGCGCCGTGTTTCGGCACTGGGCCCGGGCGGTCTGACCCGTGAACGCGCAGGCTTCGAAGTCCGTGACGTACACCCGACGCACTACGGTCGTGTATG
This sequence comes from Pseudomonas sp. 31 R 17, assembly GCF_900004915.1. Lineage (NCBI taxonomy): Bacteria > Pseudomonadati > Pseudomonadota > Gammaproteobacteria > Pseudomonadales > Pseudomonadaceae > Pseudomonas > Pseudomonas sp. 31 R 17. The sequence continues at coordinate 72,178 of NZ_CVTN01000088.1, read as the reverse complement.
CCCGATCGAAACGCCGGAAGGTCCGAACATCGGTCTGATCAACTCCCTGGCCGCTTATGCGCGCACCAACCAGTACGGCTTCCTCGAGAGCCCGTACCGTGTGGTGAAAGAAGGCCTGGTCACCGACGAGATCGTCTTCCTGTCGGCCATCGAAGAAGCTGATCACGTGATCGCTCAGGCTTCGGCCACGATGAACGACAAGAAAGTCCTGATCGACGAGCTGGTAGCTGTTCGTCACTTGAACGAGTTCACCGTCAAGGCGCCGGAAGACGTCACCTTGATGGACGTATCGCCCAAGCAGGTAGTGTCGGTTGCAGCGTCGCTGATCCCGTTCCTGGAACACGATGACGCCAACCGTGCGTTGATGGGTTCCAACATGCAGCGTCAAGCTGTACCGACCCTGCGCGCCGACAAGCCGCTGGTAGGTACCGGCATGGAGCGTAACGTAGCCCGTGACTCCGGCGTTTGCGTCGTGGCTCGTCGTGGCGGCGTGATCGACTCCGTTGATGCCAGCCGTATCGTGGTTCGTGTTGCCGATGACGAAGTTGAAACCGGTGAAGCCGGTGTCGACATCTACAACCTGACCAAATACACCCGTTCGAACCAGAACACCTGCATCAACCAGCGTCCGCTGGTGCGTAAGGGTGACCGCGTTCAGCGTAGCGATATCATGGCCGATGGCCCGTCCACCGACATGGGTGAGCTGGCACTGGGTCAGAACATGCGCATCGCGTTCATGGCCTGGAACGGTTACAACTTCGAAGACTCCATCTGCCTGTCGGAACGAGTTGTTCAAGAAGATCGCTTTACCACGATCCACATCCAGGAACTGACCTGTGTGGCACGTGACACCAAGCTTGGGCCAGAGGAAATCACTGCGGACATCCCTAACGTGGGTGAAGCTGCACTGAACAAGCTGGACGAAGCCGGTATCGTTTACGTAGGTGCTGAAGTTGGCGCAGGCGACATCCTGGTCGGTAAGGTCACTCCGAAAGGCGAGACCCAACTGACGCCGGAAGAGAAGCTGCTGCGTGCCATCTTCGGTGAAAAAGCCAGCGACGTTAAAGACACCTCCCTGCGCGTACCTACCGGTACCAAGGGTACTGTCATCGACGTACAGGTCTTCACCCGCGACGGCGTTGAGCGTGATGCTCGTGCACTGTCCATCGAGAAGACCCAACTCGACGAGATCCGCAAGGATCTGAACGAAGAGTTCCGTATCGTTGAAGGCGCGACCTTCGAACGTCTGCGTTCCGCTCTGGTAGGCCATAAGGCTGAAGGCGGTGCAGGTCTGAAGAAAGGTCAGGACATCACCGACGAAATCCTCGACGGTCTTGAGCACGGCCAGTGGTTCAAACTGCGCATGGCTGAAGATGCTCTGAACGAGCAGCTCGAGAAGGCTCAGGCCTATATCGTTGATCGCCGCCGTCTGCTGGACGACAAGTTCGAAGACAAGAAGCGCAAACTGCAGCAGGGCGATGACCTGGCTCCGGGCGTGCTGAAAATCGTCAAGGTTTACCTGGCAATCCGTCGCCGCATCCAGCCGGGCGACAAGATGGCCGGTCGTCACGGTAACAAAGGTGTGGTCTCCGTGATCATGCCGGTTGAAGACATGCCGCACGATGCCAATGGCACCCCGGTCGACGTCGTCCTCAACCCGTTGGGCGTACCTTCGCGTATGAACGTTGGTCAGATCCTCGAAACCCACCTGGGCCTCGCGGCCAAAGGTCTGGGCGAGAAGATCAACCGTATGATCGAAGAGCAACGCAAGGTCGCTGACCTGCGTAAGTTCCTGCACGAGATCTACAACGAGATCGGCGGTCGCAACGAAGAGCTGGACACCTTCACCGACCAGGAAATCCTGGATCTGGCGAAGAACCTGCGCGGCGGCGTTCCAATGGCTACCCCGGTGTTCGACGGTGCCAAGGAAAGCGAAATCAAGGCCATGCTGAAACTGGCAGACCTGCCGGAAAGCGGCCAGATGCAGCTGTTCGATGGCCGTACCGGCAACAAGTTTGAGCGCCCGGTTACTGTTGGCTACATGTACATGCTGAAGCTGAACCACTTGGTAGACGACAAGATGCACGCTCGTTCTACCGGTTCGTACAGCCTGGTTACCCAGCAGCCGCTGGGTGGTAAGGCTCAGTTCGGTGGTCAGCGTTTCGGGGAGATGGAGGTCTGGGCACTGGAAGCATACGGTGCTGCATACACTCTGCAAGAAATGCTCACAGTGAAGTCGGACGATGTGAACGGTCGTACCAAGATGTACAAAAACATCGTGGACGGCGATCACCGTATGGAGCCGGGCATGCCCGAGTCTTTCAACGTGTTGATCAAAGAAATTCGTTCCCTCGGCATCGATATCGATCTGGAAACCGAATAACACGTGACGCGAATCGAGAGCGAGGCCGTTTGGCCCGCTCTCTGCTCCGCCAGGAGGAAAGGCCTTGAAAGACCTACTGAATTTGCTGAAAAACCAGGGTCAAGTCGAAGAGTTCGACGCCATCCGTATTGGGTTGGCATCGCCTGAGATGATCCGTTCGTGGTCGTTCGGTGAAGTTAAAAAGCCGGAAACCATCAACTACCGTACGTTCAAGCCTGAGCGTGACGGCCTGTTCTGCGCCAAGATCTTTGGCCCGGTAAAGGATTACGAGTGCCTGTGCGGTAAGTACAAGCGCTTGAAGCACCGCGGTGTGATCTGCGAGAAGTGCGGCGTTGAAGTTGCACTGGCCAAGGTTCGTCGTGAGCGCATGGCGCACATCGAACTGGCTTCGCCGGTTGCCCACATCTGGTTCCTGAAATCGCTGCCGTCCCGTATCGGCTTGCTGATGGACATGACCCTGCGTGATATCGAACGCGTTCTCTACTTCGAGAGCTACGTCGTTATCGATCCAGGCATGACCACCCTTGAAAAAGGTCAGCTGCTGAACGATGAGCAGTACTTCGAAGCGCTGGAAGAGTTCGGTGATGATTTCGATGCCCGCATGGGTGCCGAAGCTGTCCGTGAACTGCTGCACGCTATCGACCTGGAGCACGAGATTGGCCGTCTGCGCGAAGAAATTCCGCAAACCAACTCCGAAACCAAGATCAAGAAGCTGTCCAAGCGTCTGAAGTTGATGGAAGCCTTCCAGGGTTCCGGCAACCTGCCAGAGTGGATGGTGCTGACCGTTCTGCCGGTTCTGCCGCCAGACCTGCGTCCGCTGGTACCGTTGGACGGTGGTCGTTTCGCGACGTCCGACCTCAACGACCTGTACCGCCGCGTGATCAACCGTAACAACCGCTTGAAGCGCCTGCTTGATCTGTCCGCTCCGGACATCATCGTGCGCAACGAAAAGCGTATGTTGCAGGAAGCCGTCGACGCCTTGCTCGACAACGGTCGTCGTGGCCGTGCTATCACCGGTTCCAACAAGCGTCCTCTGAAATCCCTGGCTGACATGATCAAGGGTAAGCAGGGTCGTTTCCGTCAGAACTTGCTCGGTAAGCGTGTTGACTACTCCGGTCGTTCGGTAATTACCGTAGGCCCGACCCTGCGTCTGCACCAGTGCGGTCTGCCCAAGAAGATGGCACTCGAGCTGTTCAAGCCGTTCATCTTCGGCAAGCTGGAAATGCGCGGTCTGGCGACCACCATCAAAGCGGCCAAGAAAATGGTCGAGCGCGAACTGCCAGAGGTTTGGGACGTTCTCGCTGAAGTGATTCGCGAACACCCGGTTCTCCTCAACCGTGCACCGACCCTTCACCGTCTGGGTATCCAGGCGTTTGAACCGGTACTGATCGAAGGTAAGGCTATCCAGCTGCACCCTCTGGTCTGTGCTGCGTACAACGCCGACTTCGACGGCGACCAAATGGCCGTGCACGTACCGCTGACACTGGAAGCCCAGTTGGAAGCGCGCGCGTTGATGATGTCGACCAACAACATTCTGTCGCCAGCCAACGGTGAGCCAATCATCGTTCCGTCGCAGGACGTTGTATTGGGTCTGTACTACATGACCCGTGAAGCGATCAACGCCAAGGGCGAAGGTCGTGTATTCGCTGACCTGCAGGAAGTTGACCGTGTGTTCCGTGCCGGCGAAGCCGCACTGCACGCCAAGGTTAAAGTACGGATCCACGAAACCGTCAACGACCGTGACGGCGGCAGCGTGAGCAATGTCCGTATTGTCGACACTACTGTCGGCCGTGCGCTGTTGTATCAAGTTGTGCCAAAAGGTCTGTCGTACGACGTCGTCAACCTGCCGATGAAGAAAAAGGCGATCTCCAAGCTGATCAACCAGTGCTACCGCGTGGTTGGTTTGAAAGAGACCGTTATCTTCGCTGACCAGTTGATGTACACAGGTTTCGCATACTCGACTATCTCCGGCGTTTCCATCGGCGTTAACGACTTCGTTATCCCGGATGAAAAAGCTCGCATCATCAGTGCCGCCACTGACGAAGTGAAAGAGATCGAGAGCCAGTACGCCTCCGGCCTGGTAACCCAGGGCGAGAAGTACAACAAAGTGATCGACCTTTGGTCCAAGGCCAACGACGAAGTGTCCAAGGCGATGATGGCCAACCTCTCGAAAGAGAAAGTCATCGACCGTCATGGCGTCGAAGTCGATCAAGAGTCTTTCAACTCGATGTACATGATGGCCGACTCGGGCGCACGGGGTTCTGCTGCGCAGATCCGTCAGCTCGCCGGTATGCGTGGCCTGATGGCCAAGCCGGATGGCTCCATCATCGAAACGCCGATTACCGCGAACTTCCGTGAAGGTTTGAGCGTACTTCAGTACTTCATCTCCACTCACGGTGCTCGTAAAGGTCTGGCGGATACCGCGTTGAAAACCGCTAACTCCGGTTACCTGACACGTCGTCTGGTAGACGTTGCACAAGATCTGGTTGTAACCGAGATCGATTGCGGCACCGAGCACGGTCTGCTGATGACTCCGCACATTGAAGGCGGTGACGTTGTAGAGCCACTGGGTGAGCGCGTATTGGGTCGTGTGATTGCCCGTGACGTGTTCAAGCCAGGTACCGAGGAAGTTATCGTTCCTGCCGGCACCCTGGTAGACGAGAAGTGGGTCGAGTTCATCGAACTCAACAGCATCGACGAAGTGATTGTTCGCTCGCCGATCAGCTGCGAAACCCGCTACGGCATCTGCGCCAAGTGCTACGGCCGTGACTTGGCTCGTGGTCACCAGGTGAACATCGGTGAAGCGGTCGGCGTTATCGCTGCCCAGTCCATCGGTGAGCCGGGTACCCAGCTGACCATGCGTACGTTCCACATCGGTGGTGCGGCAAGCCGGACCTCCGCAGCCGACAGTGTTCAGGTGAAGAATGGCGGTACCGTCCGCCTGCATAACCTCAAGCACGTTGAGCGAGTGGATGGCCACCTGGTTGCCGTATCCCGTTCCGGTGAGCTGGCAATCGCTGATGACTACGGTCGTGAGCGTGAGCGTTACAAGCTGCCGTACGGTGCTGTGATTTCGGTCAAGGAAGGTGACAAGGTCGACGCTGGCGCAATCGTGGCCAAGTGGGACCCGCACACCCACCCAATCGTTACCGAAATGAAAGGTACCGTGACCTACGTGGGCATGGAAGAAGGCATCACGATCAAGCGTCAGACTGACGAATTGACCGGTATGACCAACATTGAAGTACTCGACGCCAAAGATCGTCCAGCTGCCGGCAAAGACATCCGTCCTGCCGTGAAGATGGTCGACGACAACGGCAAGGATCTGTTGCTGCCAGGCACTGACGTAATCGCTCAGTACTTCCTGCCAGCCAACGCCCTGGTCGGTGTAGCGGATGGTGCGAAGATCGCGATCGGTGATGTTATCGCGCGTATCCCGCAAGAAACGTCGAAAACTCGCGACATCACCGGTGGTCTGCCGCGTGTTGCCGACTTGTTCGAAGCGCGTCGTCCGAAAGAAGCGTCGATTCTGGCTGAAGTCAGCGGCACCATCGCGTTCGGTAAAGAGACCAAGGGCAAGCGCCGTCTGGTCATTACCCCGAACGACGGTAGCGATCCGTACGAAGAGCTGATTCCGAAGTGGCGTCACCTGAACGTCTTCGAAGGCGAACAGGTAAACCGCGGCGAAGTTATCTCCGACGGCCCGAGCGATCCGCACGACATCCTGCGTCTGCTGGGTGTGAGTGCGCTGGCCAAGTACATCGTTAACGAGATCCAGGACGTTTACCGCCTGCAAGGCGTGAAGATCAACGACAAGCACATCGAGACCATCCTGCGTCAGATGTTGCGTAAAGTTGAAATCGCTGAATCCGGCGATTCCAGTTTCATCAAGGGCGACCAGATGGAACTGACTCACGTACTGGTGGAAAACGAGCGCCTGGCGAACGACGAGAAATTCGTTTCCAAGTTCACTCGCGTGCTGCTGGGTATCACCAAGGCGTCGTTGTCCACTGAGTCGTTCATCTCGGCGGCCTCCTTCCAGGAGACCACTCGTGTACTGACCGAAGCAGCGGTAACCGGCAAGCGCGATTACCTGCGCGGCCTGAAAGAAAACGTAGTCGTGGGTCGTTTGATCCCGGCCGGTACCGGTTTGGCTTACCACAGCGAGCGCAAGCGCCGCCGTGATGCTGACAAGCCGTTGCGCGTAAGCGCCAGTGAAGTGGAAGCTGCACTGACCGAAGCGCTGAACTCAAGCGGTAACTGAGTTCTGCGATAGATGAGGCCGGGCCCTGACACCCCCATTCGTCGGATCGAGGCATATATGCCCCGATTCGACGAGAGGGGAGGTCGGGGCCTTGCCTTGACTGGGGACAAGATCCTCTTTAGACTCTTGTACCCCTAAATTTGGCGGGAATTCGTTCCTGCCATTTTGCTTTTCTTGCAAGACAATAGCGTCGCAAGACAACAGTGGAGCTAGTAGATGGCAACTATCAACCAGCTGGTACGTCAGCCGCGTAAGCGTATCGTCGAGAAATCCGACGTGCCTGCGCTGCAGAACTGCCCGCAACGTCGTGGCGTATGCACCCGTGTGTATACCACCACGCCGAAAAAACCTAACTCGGCACTGCGTAAAGTATGCCGTGTGCGCCTGACCAACGGTTTCGAGGTTTCCTCGTACATCGGCGGTGAAGGCCACAACCTGCAAGAGCACAGCGTGGTACTGATCCGCGGCGGTCGTGTAAAAGACTTGCCAGGTGTTCGTTACCACACCGTACGCGGCTCCTTGGATACTTCCGGCGTTAAAGGTCGTAACCAAGGTCGTTCGAAGTACGGTACCAAGAAGCCTAAGTAGTAGCGGCTTTTTGTAAAACTGAATCATCTTATTTTCTGAGTCGATAAGAGTAAGGTCGGAGGCGTCCCGAGAGGGCACTGATTCCGAGCGAACCTGAAGACCGTTTGAGGGCTTATCCATGCCAAGAAGACGCGTAGCAGCCAAGCGCGAAGTGCTTGACGATCCAAAATACGGAAGCCAAATTCTGGCCAAGTTCATGAACCACGTGATGGAAAGCGGCAAGAAAGCCGTTGCCGAGCGTATCGTTTATGGCGCGCTGGAAAAGGTTAAAGAACGCAAGAACAGCGACCCCCTGGAAATCTTCGAGAAAGCTCTCGACGCCATCGCTCCGCTGGTCGAAGTGAAGTCGCGCCGTGTAGGCGGTGCTACTTACCAGGTTCCGGTTGAAGTTCGTCCGTCCCGTCGTAACGCCCTGGCAATGCGCTGGTTGGTAGACTTCGCCCGTAAGCGCGGCGAGAAGTCTATGGCTCTGCGTTTGGCCGGCGAACTGTTGGACGCTGCTGAAGGTAAAGGTGCTGCTGTTAAGAAGCGTGAAGACGTGCACCGTATGGCTGAAGCCAACAAAGCTTTCTCGCACTACCGCTTCTAATTTTAGCTTCACTAATTTTGCGAGGGCTTTATGGCTCGTACTACTCCGATTAGCCGCTACCGTAACATCGGTATCGTCGCTCACGTGGATGCTGGTAAAACCACCACCACCGAGCGCGTACTGTTTTACACCGGCAAAAGTCACAAGATGGGCGAGGTGCATGACGGCGCCGCGACCACAGACTGGATGGTTCAGGAGCAGGAGCGTGGTATTACCATTACTTCTGCTGCCATTACCGCCTTCTGGAAGGGTTCCGAGAAGCAGTACAAAGATGAGCACCGCTTCAACGTAATCGATACCCCGGGCCACGTAGACTTCACCATTGAAGTTGAGCGTTCCCTGCGCGTACTCGACGGCGCTGTCGTTGTGTTCTGCGGTACCTCGGGTGTTGAGCCACAGTCGGAAACCGTATGGCGTCAAGCCAACAAATACGGCGTTCCACGTCTTGTTTACGTAAACAAGATGGACCGTGCCGGTGCGAACTTCCTGCGCGTGATCGGTCAGATCAAGCAGCGCTTGGGTCACACCCCGGTGCCAATCCAGTTGGCTATCGGTTCCGAAGATAATTTCCAGGGTCAGATCGATCTGTTGACCATGGAAGCTGTCTACTGGAACGATGCCGACAAAGGTATGGTTCCTGTTCGCAAGCCTATCCCTGCTGAACTGCAGGAACTGGCTGACGAATGGCGCAACAACATGGTTGAAGCTGCGGCCGAAGCCAACGAAGAGCTGATGAACAAGTACCTCGAAGGTGAAGAACTCACCAACGTGGAAATCAAGGCCGCTCTGCGTCAGCGTACTATCGCTGGCGAAATCGTCCTGGCTGTTTGCGGTTCCTCGTTCAAGAACAAGGGCGTTCCCCTGGTTCTCGATGCTGTGATCGACTACCTGCCGGCGCCGGTTGATATTCCTGCCATCAAGGGTACTGACCCGGATGACGAGACTATCGAGCTGGAGCGTCATGCAGACGACGCAGAACCGTTCTCCGCTCTGGCATTTAAAATTGCCACCGACCCATTCGTGGGTACCTTGACCTTCGTCCGTGTTTACTCGGGCGTGTTGAACTCCGGCGACGGCGTGATCAACTCGGTTAAAGGCAAGAAAGAGCGCGTGGGTCGTATGGTGCAAATGCACGCAAACGCCCGTGAAGAGATCAAGGAAGTACGCGCTGGTGACATCGCGGCCTTGATCGGCATGAAGGACGTCACCACTGGTGAAACCTTGTGCAACGCTGACAAGCCAATCATCCTGGTTCGCATGGACTTCCCGGAGCCGGTTATTTCGGTTGCCGTTGAGCCAAAGACCAAGGATGACCAGGAAAAAATGGGTATCGCTCTGGGCAAGCTTGCTCAGGAAGATCCATCTTTCCGCGTCAAGACTGATGAAGAGACTGGTCAAACGATCATCTCCGGCATGGGCGAGCTGCACCTGGACATCCTGGTTGACCGGATGCGCCGTGAGTTCAACGTCGAAGCCAACATCGGTAAGCCTCAGGTTTCCTATCGTGAGCGCATCACGAAGAACTGTGAAATCGAAGGCAAGTTCGTTCGTCAGTCCGGCGGTCGTGGTCAGTTCGGTCACTGCTGGATCCGTTTTGCTCCTGCTGACGAAGGTCAGGAAGGTCTGCAATTCGTGAACGAAGTAGTAGGTGGTGTTGTTCCTAAGGAATACATCCCTGCTATCCAGAAGGGTATCGAAGAGCAGATGAAGAACGGTGTTGTTGCCGGCTATCCGCTGATCGGCCTGAAAGCAACCGTTTTTGACGGTTCTTACCACGACGTCGACTCCAACGAGATGGCGTTTAAGGTGGCTGCCTCCATGGCAACCAAGCAACTGGCCCAGAAGGGCGGTGGTGAGTTGCTTGAGCCAATCATGGCGGTAGAAGTTGTTACACCTGAAGACTATATGGGTGATGTCATGGGCGACCTTAACCGTCGTCGCGGCATGATCTTGGGTATGGAAGACACGGTTTCCGGCAAAGTGATTCGCGCCGAGGTTCCGTTGGGTGAGATGTTCGGTTATGCGACCGACGTTCGCTCCATGTCCCAGGGTCGCGCAAGCTACTCTATGGAATTCAAAAAATACAACACAGCTCCGGCGCACATCGCTGAAACTGTATCCAAAAAACAAGGCTGATTCAGTCCTTTAGGCAAGGAGTTAATTGTCGTGGCTAAAGAAAAATTTGATCGTTCCCTACCGCACGTCAACGTTGGCACCATCGGTCACGTTGACCACGGTAAAACCACTCTGACTGCTGCTCTGACTCGCGTTTGCTCCGAAGTATTCGGTTCCGCAATCGTTGATTTCGATAAAATCGACAGCGCACCAGAAGAGAAAGCTCGTGGTATCACCATCAACACCGCGCACGTTGAATACAACTCGCTGATCCGTCACTACGCTCACGTTGACTGCCCAGGTCACGCTGACTATGTGAAGAACATGATCACCGGTGCTGCCCAGATGGACGGCGCAATCCTGGTTTGCTCGGCCGCTGATGGTCCGATGCCACAAACCCGTGAGCACATCCTGCTGTCCCGTCAGGTTGGCGTTCCGTACATCGTGGTTTACCTGAACAAGGCTGACCTGGTAGACGACGCTGAGCTGCTGGAACTGGTTGAGATGGAAGTGCGCGATCTGCTGAGCACTTACGACTTCCCAGGTGACGACACTCCGATCATCATCGGTTCTGCTCGTATGGCTCTGGAAGGCAAAGACGATAACGAAATGGGCACTACGTCCGTTCGTAAACTGGTTGAGACTCTGGACAGCTACATCCCAGATCCAGTCCGTGTTATCGACAAGCCGTTCCTGATGCCAATCGAAGACGTATTCTCGATCTCCGGTCGCGGTACTGTTGTAACTGGTCGTATCGAGCGCGGTATCGTCAAGGTTCAGGATCCACTGGAAATCGTTGGTCTGCGTGACACTACCGTCACCACCTGCACCGGTGTTGAAATGTTCCGTAAGCTGCTCGACGAAGGTCGTGCTGGCGAGAACTGCGGCGTTCTGCTGCGTGGTACCAAGCGTGACGACGTTGAGCGTGGCCAGGTTCTGGTCAAGCCAGGTTCGGTTAAGCCGCACACCAAGTTCGAAGCTGAGGTGTACGTGCTGAGCAAAGAAGAAGGCGGCCGTCACACTCCGTTCTTCAAAGGCTACCGTCCACAGTTCTACTTCCGTACTACCGACGTAACCGGTAACTGCGAACTGCCGGAAGGCGTAGAAATGGTAATGCCAGGCGACAACATCAAAATGGTTGTCACCCTGATCAAAACCATCGCTATGGAAGACGGTCTGCGTTTCGCAATCCGTGAAGGCGGCCGTACCGTTGGTGCTGGTGTTGTAGCTAAAATCATCGAGTAATTATCTCTTCTGAGATAGCTCTGATGTTTTGAAAAGGCCCCCGCTCAGCGGGGGCCTTTTTTATTGGGTTGACACCTATCAGGGCCGTCTATAGAATTGCGCCTCCTTTTAACGGGCGTATTGCGCTCGCTGGGAATAGCAGCCGGAGTCTGAAATCCAATGCAAAATCAGCAAATCCGTATCAGGTTGAAGGCTTTTGACCATCGCCTGATCGACCAATCCACCCAGGAAATCGTGGAAACCGCGAAACGTACTGGTGCTCAAGTGCGTGGTCCAATTCCACTGCCTACCCGTAAAGAGCGGTTCACCGTTCTGGTCTCCCCGCACGTCAACAAAGACGCGCGTGACCAGTACGAGATCCGCACTCATAAGCGCGTACTGGACATCGTCCAGCCAACGGATAAAACCGTTGATGCACTTATGAAGCTTGATCTGGCGGCCGGTGTGGAAGTACAGATCAGCCTCGGCTAAGACTTGGGTCTTAGTCGTGTAACGCTCTGAAATGGGCGGCCATAGCGGGTGAAAGCCCCGTACACTCATGAGGTTTACAACATGACTATTGGTGTAGTCGGTCGTAAATGCGGTATGACCCGTATTTTCACCGAAGAAGGTGTCTCCATTCCGGTCACGGTCATTGAGATCGAACCGAATCGCGTCACCCAGTTCAAAACTGAAGAAACCGATGGCTATCGTGCAGTGCAAGTCACTGTCGGCGAGCGTCGTGCTTCGCGCGTGACTGCTGCTCAAGCAGGTCACTTCGCTAAAGCAAACGTTGCAGCTGGTCGCACCGTCATGGAGTTCCGTCTTGAAGACGGCGACTACCAGGCTGGCGATCTGATCAACGCTGAAATCTTCGCCGCTGGTCAACTGGTTGATGTAACCGGTCAGTCCAAGGGTAAAGGCTTCCAGGGTACGATCAAGCGTTGGAATTTCCGTGGTCAAGACAACACTCACGGTAACTCCGTTTCCCACCGCGTCCCGGGCTCTATTGGCCAGTGCCAGACTCCTGGTCGTGTATTCAAGGGCAAAAAAATGTCCGGTCATATGGGCGCTGAGCGCGTGACCGTGCAGTCCCTCGAAGTAGTGCGCGTCGACGCTGAACGCAATCTGTTGTTGGTCAAGGGTGCTGTTCCTGGCGCTACTGGCGGCAACCTGGTTGTACGTCCAGCGGCCAAGGCTCGCGGTTAAGGGGAAGCTGACATGCAATTAAATGTAAATGACGCTCAAGCGATCGAAGTTTCCGAACTGACATTTGGCGGCGAATTCAACGAGACGCTCGTTCACCAAGCAGTCGTGGCCTACATGGCCGGCGGCCGTCAAGGTAGCAAGCAGCAAAAGACCCGTTCCGACGTACGTGGTGGCGGTAAGCGCCCTTGGCGTCAGAAAGGCACTGGCCGTGCTCGTGCCGGTACTATCCGTAGCCCAATCTGGCGTGGCGGCGGTACCACTTTCGCAGCTCGTCCACAGGATCACTCGCAGAAGCTCAACAAGAAGATGTACCGCGCAGCACTGCGCTCCATCCTTGCTGAACTCGTGCGTACCGATCGTCTGGTCGTGGTTCAGGACTTCGCTGTTGAAAGTCCAAAAACCAAAGAACTGCTGGGCAAACTGACCAACATGAGCCTGACCGACGTTTTGATCGTGTCCGAAGCTGTTGATCAGAACCTGTACCTGGCTGCTCGCAACCTGCCACACGTTGATGTACGTGACGTGCAAGGTTCCGATCCAGTTAGTCTGATCGCATACGACAAGGTGTTGATCACCGTGTCGGCCGTGAAGAAATTCGAGGAGCTGCTGGGATGAACCAGGAACGCGTATTTAAAGTTCTGCTTGGCCCGCACGTTTCCGAAAAGGCTACGGTTCTGGCTGACAAGAAAGGCCAGTTCGTTTTCAAGGTTGCAACTGACGCAACCAAGCTGGAAATCAAGAAGGCCGTCGAAAGCCTGTTCAGCGTGAAAGTAGAGCGTGTTACTACCCTGAATGTTCTGGGTAAGAGCAAGCGCACTGCTCGCGGTCTGGGCAAGCGTAATGACTGGAAGAAGGCGGTTATCTCCCTTCAGCCAGGCCAAGATCTCGATTTCAGCAGCAGTGCTGAGTAAGGAAGGGGTGCATCATGGCAATCGTTAAATGCAAACCGACTTCCCCTGGCCGCCGTTTTGTGGTCAAGGTGGTCAACCAGGAGCTGCATAAAGGCGCTCCTCACGCACCGCTGCTCGAGAAAAAATCGAAGACTGGTGGTCGTAACAACAATGGTCGCATTACCACTCGTCACATCGGTGGTGGCCATAAGCAGCATTATCGTCTGGTCGATTTCCGTCGCAACGACAAAGATGGCATCTCCGCCACTGTCGAGCGTATTGAATACGATCCAAACCGTACTGCTCACATCGCTCTGCTGCTGTACGCAGATGGCGAGCGTCGCTACATCATCGCCCCTAAAGGCGTGAGTGCTGGTGACCAGCTGATCGCAGGTGCCCTGGCACCGATCAAGCCGGGCAACGCTCTGCAACTGCGCAACATTCCAGTTGGTAGCACCGTACACGGCATCGAATTGAAGCCAGGTAAAGGCGCGCAAATCGCTCGTTCCGCTGGTGCTTCGGCTCAGCTGATCGCTCGTGAAGGTGTCTACGTGACCCTGCGTCTGCGTTCTGGTGAGATGCGTAAAGTGCTGGCTGAATGCCGTGCGACCCTGGGCGAAGTCTCGAACTCCGAGCACAGCCTGCGTTCGCTGGGTAAAGCTGGTGCCAAACGCTGGCGTGGCGTTCGCCCAACCGTTCGTGGTGTTGCCATGAACCCGGTTGACCACCCACACGGTGGTGGTGAAGGTCGTACCTCTGGTGGTCGTCATCCGGTATCGCCATGGGGCTTCCCGACTAAGGGCGCGAAGACTCGTGGTAATAAGCGTACCGACAAAATGATCGTCCGTCGTCGCAAGTAAATAGAGGGATACGACAGTGCCACGTTCTCTGAAAAAAGGTCCTTTTATTGATCTTCACCTACTGAAGAAGATCGAAGTGGCGGCGGAAAAGAACGATCGCAAACCAGTTAAAACCTGGTCGCGTCGTTCGATGATCCTGCCACAAATGGTCGGTTTGACCATCGCAGTACACAACGGTCGTCAACACGTCCCAGTTCTCGTTAACGAAGACATGGTCGGCCACAAACTGGGCGAGTTTGCCGGTACCCGCACTTATCGTGGGCACGTGGCAGACAAGAAAGCCAAGCGTTAAGGGGTTAGGAAATGGAAGTAGCCGCTAAGTTGTCGGGCGCTCGAATCTCCGCCCAGAAAGCCCGCTTGGTCGCCGACCAGATCCGCGGGAAGAAGGTGGGCGAAGCGCTCAACCTGTTGGCTTTCAGCAGTAAGAAAGCCGCCGAGATCATGAAGAAAGTGCTGGAGTCGGCCGTAGCCAACGCCGAGCATAACGAAGGCGCAGACGTTGATGACCTGAAGGTCAGCACCGTTTTCGTCAACGAAGGGCGTTCGCTGAAGCGAATCATGCCACGTGCCAAAGGCCGTGCTGATCGCATCGTCAAGCGGTCTTGCCATATCACTGTCAAGGTTGCTGACAAGTAACGGAGTCGAAGAGATGGGTCAGAAAGTACATCCCATTGGCATTCGCCTGGGAATCGTCAAGGAACACACCTCCGTCTGGTATGCAGACGGCCGGACTTATGCGGACTATTTGTTCGCTGATCTGAAGGTGCGTGAGTATCTCCAAGACAAACTAAAAAGCGCGTCCGTAAGCCGTATCGATATCCATCGCCCGGCGCAAACCGCACGTATCACCATCCACACCGCTCGTCCAGGTATTGTTATCGGGAAGAAAGGTGAAGATGTTGAGAAACTGCGTCAGGACCTGACCAAGCAAATGGGTGTGCCTGTGCACATCAATATCGAAGAGATCCGCAAGCCGGAGCTCGACGGTATGCTGGTTGCGCAGAGCGTAGCTCAGCAGCTGGAGCGTCGTGTAATGTTCCGTCGCGCTATGAAGCGCGCTGTACAGAACGCCATGCGCATTGGTGCCAAAGGCATCAAAATCCAAGTGAGCGGTCGTCTCGGCGGTGCTGAAATCGCACGTACTGAATGGTATCGCGAAGGTCGTGTGCCACTGCACACCCTGCGTGCCGACATCGACTATGCCAACTACGAAGCTCACACCACTTATGGTGTGATCGGTGTAAAGGTTTGGATCTTCAAAGGCGAAGTAATTGGTGGTCGCCAAGAAGAACTGAAACCACAAGCACCAGCGCCTCGTAAAAAAGCTGCTAAGTAAGGGGTACGCCAAATGTTGCAACCAAAGCGTACGAAGTTCCGCAAGCAGATGACAGGCCACAACCGTGGTCTGGCTCAGCGCGGTAGCAAAGTCAGCTTCGGCGAGTTCGCGCTGAAGTCTGTAGCTCGTGGTCGTCTCACCGCTCGTCAGATCGAGTCAGCGCGTCGTGCACTGACCCGTCACGTAAAACGTGGTGGCAAGATCTGGATCCGTGTATTCCCGGACAAGCCGATCTCCAAAAAACCTCTCGAGGTTCGTATGGGTAAAGGTAAGGGTAACGTGGAATACTGGGTAGCCCAGATTCAGCCAGGCAAAGTCCTGTATGAAATCGAGGGTGTAACTGAAGAGCTGGCGCGTGAGGCTTTTGCCCTGGCTGCTGCAAAGCTGCCGCTCGCCACCGCCTTTGTTAAACGGACGGTGATGTGATGAAAGCGAATGAACTTCGTGAAAAATCCGCACAGCAGCTGAACGAGCAACTGCTCGGCCTGCTGCGCGACCAGTTCAATCTGCGTATGCAGAAAGCAACTGGCCAGTTGGGGCAGTCTCATCTGCTCTCGCAAGTTAAGCGTGACATCGCTCGCGTGAAGACTGTGCTCAACCAGCAGGCAGGTAAGTGATCATGGCTGAAGCCGAAAAGACTGTCCGTACGCTGACTGGCCGTGTTGTCAGCGACAAGATGGACAAAACCATCACCGTTTTGATCGAGCGTCGCGTTAAGCACCCGATCTACGGTAAATATGTTAAGCGTTCGACTAAGCTGCACGCGCACGACGAAACCAATCAGTGCCACATCGGCGACAAAGTCACTATTCGTGAAACTCGTCCGCTGGCCAAGACTAAGTCTTGGGCGCTGGTTGATGTTCTCGAACGCGCTGTGGAAGTCTAAGGACTAGGGGTCGGAGAAATTATATGATTCAGACTCAATCCATGCTCGATGTGGCCGATAACAGCGGCGCTCGCCGCGTTATGTGCATCAAGGTGCTGGGTGGCTCCCATCGTCGTTACGCTGGTATCGGTGACATCATCAAGGTTACCGTCAAGGAAGCAATTCCTCGCGGTAAAGTGAAAAAAGGCCAAGTGATGACTGCTGTTGTAGTCCGCACTCGTCACGGCGTACGCCGTGCTGATGGCTCCATTATCCGCTTTGATGGCAACGCTGCTGTTCTTCTGAACAACAAGCAAGAGCCTATCGGCACCCGTATCTTTGGGCCAGTGACCCGTGAACTTCGTACTGAGAAGTTCATGAAGATCGTCTCGCTCGCCCCAGAAGTGCTGTAAGGAGATCCGACATGCAAAAGATTCGTCGTGACGACGAGATCATCGTGATCGCCGGCAAAGACAAAGGTAAGCGCGGTATGGTGCTTAAGGTTCTCGCTAATAACCGTCTGGTTATCGGTGGTCTGAACCTGGTCAAGCGTCATACCAAGCCTAACCCGATGTCGGGCGTGCAAGGCGGTATCGTCGAAAAAGAAGCTCCACTGGACGCTTCTAACGTCGCCATTTTCAACGGCGAAACCAACAAGGCTGACCGCGTTGGTTTCAAAGTAGAAGATGGCAAGAAAATTCGTGTCTTCAAGTCGACCCAAAAAGCGGTTGATGCTTGAACACTGCTAGGTAGAAGACCATGGCACGACTAAAAGAGATTTACTGGAAAGAAATCGCACCGAAACTTAAGGAAGAACTTAAGCTTTCGAATGTGATGGAAGTTCCACGCGTTACCAAAATCACCCTGAACATGGGTTTGGGCGAAGCGGTCGGTGACAAAAAAGTCATCGAGCACGCTGTTGCTGACCTGGAAAAGATCACCGGTCAAAAAGTCGTTGTGACTTACGCTCGGAAATCCATCGCTGGCTTTAAAGTCCGCGAAGGCTGGCCGATCGGCGTCAAAGTGACTCTGCGCCGTGAGCGTATGTACGAATTCCTGGATCGTCTGCTGTCGATCTCCCTGCCTCGGGTCCGCGACTTCCGCGGCCTGAATGCCAAGTCCTTCGATGGTCGTGGTAACTACAGCATGGGCGTGAAAGAGCAGATCATCTTCCCGGAAATCGACTACGACAAGATCGATGCTCTCCGCGGTCTGGACATCACCCTGACCACCACTGCCAAGAACGATGATGAAGGTCGCGCCCTGTTGCGTGCTTTCAAATTCCCGTTCCGCAACTGATTGGAGTAGGACCATGGCCAAGATGAGCATGAAAAACCGCGAGCTGAAACGTCAGCTCACGGTTGCCAAGTACGCCAAGAAGCGTGCAGCACTGAAAGCAATCATCGTTGATCTGAACGCAAGTCCAGAAGCGCGTTGGGAAGCTACAGTTGCTCTGCAGAAGCAGCCACGTGACGCAAGCGCTTCGCGCATGCGTAACCGCTGCCGCCTGACCGGTCGTCCACACGGCGTTTACCGCAAGTTCGGCCTCGGCCGTAACAAACTGCGTGAAGCGGCAATGCGTGGTGACGTACCAGGTCTGGTTAAAGCCAGCTGGTAAGTACTTTCAACGCCAGGGTGGTCGGTTTCGCAAGATACTGACCGCCGGTGGCCTTGAATCTGGAACAAGCCCCTTTTGGGGCTTGTTTCATTTCCGGACTGTGTCTAAAATACGCGGCTCGCCTGAGCCCGTGTTTTTTACGCTCGGAAGATTCTCGGCGACATATGTAGCCGCAAGGCTAATTTTTTTGTATTAGGAGCGTCTAGCCCATGAGTATGCAGGACCCGTTAGCGGACATGCTAACTCGTATCCGTAATGCCCAGATGGCTGAAAAGTCCGTCGTAAGCATGCCATCTTCCAAGTTGAAGGTAGCTGTTGCCAAAGTCCTGAAAGACGAAGGCTACATTGCGGGTTATCAGATCAGCAGCGAAATCAAGCCACTGCTGTCCATCGAGCTGAAGTACTTCGAAGGCCGTTCGGTCATCGAGGAAGTGAAGCGCGTTAGCCGTCCAGGCCTGCGTCAGTACAAGTCCGCTGAAGATCTGCCGAAAGTTCGTGGCGGTCTGGGCGTGTCTATCGTCTCCACCAACAAAGGTGTGATGACGGATCGTGCTGCGCGCGCTGCCGGTGTCGGCGGCGAAGTTCTTTGCACTGTGTTCTAAGGGGGGATAAGCATGTCTCGCGTCGCTAAGAACCCCGTTAAGCTGCCAGCCGGTGTCGAAGTCAAATTCGCAGGCCAACAGCTTTCGGTGAAGGGTGCCAAGGGCACTCTTGAACTGAACATCCATTCGTCCGTTGAGATCGTTGAAGAAGCTGGTGAGCTGCGTTTCGCTGCTCGCAATGGCGATCAACAAACTCGCGCAATGGCCGGTACCACGCGTGCGTTGGTAAACAACATGGTCCAAGGCGTAAGCCAAGGCTTCGAGCGTAAGCTCCAGCTGGTCGGTGTTGGTTACAAAGCGCAAGCAAAAGGCACGGTTTTGAACCTGGCCCTTGGCTTCTCGCACCCAGTGGATTACGAACTGCCGGAAGGCATCACCGCTGAGACCCCTAGCCAAACCGATATCCTGATCAAGGGCATCGATAAGCAGCTGGTAGGTCAGGTGGCCGCTGAGATCCGCGACTTCCGTCCACCAGAGCCGTACAAAGGCAAAGGTGTGCGCTACGCGGACGAAGTCGTCCGTCGTAAAGAAGCCAAGAAGAAGTAGGGCATAGCAAATGACCGACAAAAAAGTTACTCGACTGCGTCGCGCTCGCAAAGCACGCCTGAAAATGCACGAACTCGAAGTCGTGCGTCTCTGCGTGTATCGCTCGTCGCAGCACATCTACGCCCAGGTCATCTCGGCCGACGGCAACAAAGTCCTGGCAAGCGCCTCGACTTTGGATAAAGAACTGCGTGATGGTGCCACCGGCAACATCGACGCGGCCACAAAGGTTGGCCAGCTGGTCGCTACACGTGCTAAGGCCGTGGGCGTCTCGCAAGTGGCTTTCGACCGCTCTGGCTTCAAGTACCACGGCCGCGTTAAAGCGCTGGCTGATGCTGCTCGTGAAGCTGGGCTGGAGTTCTAAGTTATGTCAAATAACGACCAAAAGCGCGACGAAGGCTACATTGAGAAGCTGGTTCAAGTTAACCGCGTAGCCAAAACCGTTAAAGGCGGCCGTATCTTCACTTTCACCGCGTTGACCGTGGTGGGTGATGGTAAAGGGCGTGTTGGCTTCGGCCGTGGCAAGTCACGTGAAGTGCCTGCTGCGATCCAGAAGGCAATGGAAGCTGCTCGTCGCAACATGATCCAGGTTGATCTGAACGGCACCACCCTGCAGTACGCAATGAAGTCCGCCCATGGCGCTTCGAAGGTGTACATGCAGCCTGCTTCTGAAGGTACCGGTATCATCGCTGGCGGCGCTATGCGTGCTGTCCTCGAAGTTGCTGGCGTTCAGAACGTTCTGGCCAAGTGCTACGGCTCGACTAACCCGGTAAACGTGGTTCACGCCACTTTCAAGGGTTTGAAAGCTATGCAATCTCCTGAGTCCATCGCTGCCAAGCGTGGCCTGACTGTGAAGGAGATCTTCTGATCATGGCTACCGTTAAAGTAACGCTGATCAAAAGCATGACCGGCCGCATTCCTAACCACAAACTGTGCGTTAAGGGTTTGGGTCTGCGTCGCATCGGTCACACTGTAGAAGTCCAGGATACTCCCGAGAATCGCGGGATGATCAACAAGGCTTACTACATGCTGCGTGTAGAGGGTTAATCGATGAAACTCAATGATCTGAGTCCAGCGCCGGGTTCCCGTCGCGAAAAGCATCGTCCGGGCCGTGGTATCGGTAGCGGTTTGGGTAAGACTGGTGGCCGTGGCCACAAGGGTCAGACCTCCCGCTCCGGTGGCACCATCGCTCCAGGCTTTGAAGGCGGTCAACAGCCGCTGCATCGTCGCCTGCCTAAGTTCGGTTTCGTATCCCTGAAAGCCATGGACCGCGCAGAAGTGCGTCTGTCCGAGCTGGCTAAAGTGGAAGGCGACATCGTTACTGTGCAGACCCTGAAAGATGCCAACGTGATCAACGTCAACGTACAGCGTGTGAAAATCATGCTGTCCGGTGAAGTGACTCGCGCTGTCACTATCGGCAAGGGAATCGGCGCCACCAAAGGTGCGCGTTCGGCTATCGAAGCAGCTGGCGGCAAGTTCGAGGAATAAATGGCTAAGCAAGGTGCTCTCTCAGCGCTCGGCAAAGGCGGTATGTCTGAACTTTGGGCTCGTCTGCGTTTTCTGTTCCTGGCGATTATCGTCTACCGAATAGGCGCACACATCCCGGTTCCAGGTATCAACCCGGACCGACTCGCAGACCTGTTTCGACAGAATGAGGGGACCATTCTTAGCTTGTTCAACATGTTTTCCGGCGGCGCGCTGGAACGGATGAGCATCTTTGCACTGGGGATCATGCCGTACATTTCGGCATCGATCATCATGCAACTGATGACCGCCGTCAGCCCGCAGCTGGAGCAGTTGAAGAAGGAAGGTGAAGCTGGCCGTCGCAAGATTAGCCAGTACACCCGCTACGGCACTGTCGTCCTCGCTCTGGTTCAAGCTATCGGCATGTCCGTTGGCCTGGCAGGGCAGGGCGTTGCGTTCACTGGTGACTTTGGCTTCCATTTCGTCGCGGTATCCACGTTTGTGGCTGGTGCGATGTTCATGATGTGGCTGGGTGAGCAGATTACTGAGCGTGGTGTTGGTAACGGTATCTCGATGTTGATTTTCGCAGGTATCGTCGCCGGTCTTCCGAGAGCAATTGGGCAGTCTTTCGAGTCTGCGCGTCAGGGGGATATCAATATCTTCGCCCTGGTTGCTATCGGTTTGCTGGCAGTAGCGATTATCGGTTTTGTGGTGTTCATTGAGCGTGGTCAGCGTCGTATTGCTGTTCACTACGCCAAGCGTCAGCAGGGCCGTAAGGTGTTTGCTGCGCAGACCAGCCACTTGCCGCTGAAGGTGAATATGGCCGGCGTTATTCCGGCAATTTTCGCGAGCAGCATCTTGCTGTTTCCGGCTTCGTTGGGTACCTGGTTTGGTCAGTCTGAAAATATGGGCTGGCTGCAGGACCTCTCTCAGTCGATCGCTCCTGGTCAGCCGTTGAATATTCTGCTGTTTAGTGCAGGGATTATTTTCTTCTGCTTCTTCTATACGGCGTTGATGTTCAATCCGAAAGACGTAGCGGAAAACCTGAAGAAGTCCGGTGCCTTTATTCCGGGTATTCGTCCGGGTGAGCAGTCTGCGCGCTACATTGATGGCGTTCTGACTCGTTTGACCCTGTTCGGTGCTCTATATATGACGGCCGTCTGTTTGCTTCCCCAGTTCCTGGTGGTTGCGGCAAACGTTCCGTTCTACCTTGGCGGGACCTCGTTGCTGATCGTGGTCGTGGTTGTGATGGACTTCATGTCCCAAGTACAATCGCACCTCGTTTCGCACCAGTACGAATCCCTGATGAAGAAAGCCAACCTGAAGGGCTACGGCAGCGGCATGTTGCGCTGAGTACCCCATAAGGTTCGAGGAGTTGGTGATGAAAGTTCGTGCATCGGTGAAAAAGCTGTGCCGTAACTGCAAGATTATTCGCCGCGAAGGTGTTGTTCGAGTAATTTGCAGCGCGGAACCGCGTCACAAACAGCGCCAAGGCTGAGTGTGATCCGCTTGAAGCCCGGCAGCTAGTGCGCTGCCGGGTTGATTATTTGTTATTACAGCGATATTATCTCGCGCCCTATTTCTTGGCTTCCGGGGCGTAGGTAGCTGTCAATTGGAGTCCCACTGAATGGCCCGTATTGCAGGCGTTAACATTCCAGATAACAAGCACACTGTTATCTCGCTGACCTACATCTATGGTGTTGGTCGCACTACTGCGCAGAAAATTTGCGCAGACACTGGGGTAAACCCAGCCGCAAAGATCAAGGATCTGAGCGACGAGCAGATTGAGCTGTTGCGTGGCGAAGTGGCGAAGTTCACCACTGAAGGTGACCTGCGTCGCGAAATCAACATGAAAATCAAGCGTTTGATGGACCTCGGTTGCTACCGTGGTCTGCGTCATCGTCGTGGTCTTCCAGTGCGCGGTCAGCGTACCAAGACTAACGCGCGTACCCGTAAAGGTCCGCGTAAGCCGATCCGCAAGTAATCGCCCACGCGAATCGACAGGAAAATTATCATGGCAAAACCTGCTGCTCGTCCTCGTAAAAAAGTTAAAAAGACAGTGGTTGATGGCATCGCCCACATCCATGCTTCTTTTAACAACACAATCGTGACCATCACCGACCGTCAAGGTAACGCGCTTTCTTGGGCTACCTCCGGTGGTTCGGGTTTCCGCGGTTCCCGCAAGTCCACCCCGTTTGCTGCTCAAGTAGCTGCTGAACGTGCTGGCCAAGCTGCGCTGGAATACGGCCTGAAAAACCTCGACGTTAACGTCAAAGGTCCAGGTCCAGGTCGTGAGTCTGCTGTCCGTGCTTTGAACGGCTGTGGCTATAAGATCGCCAGCATCACCGACGTGACGCCAATCCCGCACAACGGGTGCCGTCCGCCGAAGAAGCGCCGCGTGTAATCCAGGAGATTGTAAAGAATGGCTCGTTACATTGGTCCAAAATGCAAACTCGCTCGTCGTGAAGGCACCGATCTCTTCTTGAAGAGCGGCGTGCGCGCGATCGAATCGAAGTGCAACATTGAAGCAGCACCTGGTATCCACGGCCAACGCCGCGGTCGCCAGTCCGATTACGGCACCCAACTGCGTGAAAAGCAGAAGGTCCGTCGTATCTACGGCGTTCTCGAGCGTCAGTTCAGCGGCTACTACAAAGAAGCTGCTGGCAAGAAAGGTGCAACCGGTGAAAACCTGCTGCAACTGCTCGAATGCCGTCTGGACAACGTTGTATACCGTATGGGCTTTGGTTCGACTCGCGCCGAATCCCGTCAGCTGGTATCGCACAAATCCGTCAGCGTAAACGGCCAAACCGTTAACGTACCGTCTTACCAGGTTCGTGCTGGTGACGTGGTCGCGATTCGCGAGAAAGCAAAAAACCAACTTCGCATTGTCCAAGCTCTCGATCTGTGTGCCCAACGTGGCCGCGTAGAATGGGTAGAAGTAGACACTGAGAAGAAGTCGGGCGTTTTCAAGAACGTTCCTGCTCGCAGTGATCTGTCCGCCGACATCAACGAAAGCCTGATTGTCGAGCTCTACTCCAAGTAAGGGCTAGAAAATAGGTGCATCCATGCAGATTTCGGTAAATGAGTTCCTGACACCCCGCCACATTGATGTGCAGGTTGTCAGTCCAACCCGCGCTAAAATTACTCTCGAGCCTCTCGAGCGTGGTTTTGGCCACACCCTGGGCAACGCGCTGCGCCGCATCCTGTTGTCCTCAATGCCCGGCTGTGCAGTAGTCGAGGCCGAGATTGACGGTGTGCTCCACGAGTACAGCGCCATCGAAGGTGTACAGGAAGACGTAATTGAAATCCTGTTGAACCTTAAAGGTCTGGCTATCAAGCTGCACGGCCGTGACGAAGTTACGCTGACCTTGTCGAAGAAGGGTTCGGGGGTGGTTACCGCTGCCGATATTCAGCTGGATCATGATGTCGAGATCGTTAATCCCGATCACGTAATCGCTAACCTGGCGTCTAACGGCGCCCTGAACATGAAGCTCACCGTAGCTCGTGGTCGTGGTTATGAACCGGCCGACTCGCGTCAGAGCGATGAAGACGAAAGCCGCAGCATTGGTCGCTTGCAGCTTGACTCTTCGTTCAGCCCGGTTCGCCGTATCGCATACGTGGTGGAAAACGCCCGTGTCGAGCAGCGTACTAACCTGGACAAGCTGGTTATTGATCTGGAAACCAACGGTACTCTGGATCCTGAAGAGGCTATCCGCCGCGCTGCAACCATTCTGCAACAGCAGTTGGCTGCGTTCGTCGACCTCAAGGGTGACAGCGAACCAGTGGTAATCGAGCAGGAAGACGAGATCGATCCGATCCTGCTTCGCCCGGTTGACGATCTGGAACTGACTGTACGTTCGGCTAACTGCCTTAAGGCGGAAAACATCTACTACATCGGCGACCTGATTCAGCGTACCGAAGTAGAGCTGTTGAAGACTCCGAACCTTGGCAAGAAATCCTTGACTGAAATCAAGGACGTTCTGGCCTCCCGCGGTCTGTCCCTCGGCATGCGCCTCGACAACTGGCCGCCTGCAAGTCTTAAGAAGGACGACAAGGCGACTGCCTGATCGTCGTAATCACCGAACGTGAGTTTGGTAAGGAATGAACCATGCGTCATCGTAAAAGTGGTCGTCACCTGAGCCGTACCAGCTCGCACCGCAAGGCCATGTTCCAAAACATGGCGGTGTCGCTGTTCGAGCACGAGCTGATCAAAACTACACTGCCGAAAGCTAAAGAACTGCGTCGCGTTGCTGAGCCGCTGATCACTTTGGCCAAGACAGACAGCCTGGCTAACCGCCGTCTGGCTTTCGACCGTACTCGTTCGAAAGCTATCGTTGGTAAGCTCTTCAACGACCTGGGCAAGCGTTATGCTACCCGTGAGGGTGGCTACCTGCGCATCCTCAAGTGCGGCTTCCGCACTGGCGACAACGCGCCTATGGCGTACGTCGAGTTGGTTGATCGTGCTACTGCCGGCGAAGCTGTAAGCGCCGAGTAACACGACAGTCTGCAACAAAGAACCGGGCCTGGCGCCCGGTTTTTTGTGCGCGTAATAAAAGCGCATTAGGTCCACGTTTCCCGGGGACGGTGAGCGAGATGGATGTTGGCTCGATTGGTAGTAATTTTCTATTGAAGTCTACAATTTAATAAATTTGTAGGTGTCATGTTGTTGATTGATACTCCCTCCAAGCCGATTAGCCGGCAGTTCCAAGCCAGACCTGAGGAAATTGCGCATGAGCCAGAATAAAGTCCTTACCACCGCCAGCGGTGCACCCGTTGCGGATAATCAGAATTCCCGTTCTGCCGGCCCCCGTGGCCCGCTGCTGCTCGACGACTTCCACCTGATCGAGAAGCTCGCTCACTTCAACCGTGAAAATATTCCGGAGCGCCGTGTACACGCCAAAGGTTCGGGCGCCTACGGTACGTTCACCGTCACCCGCGACATCACTCAATACACCAGCGCCAAGCTGTTCGAGTCAGTGGGTAAGCAAACCCCGACGTTTCTGCGGTTCTCCACTGTAGGTGGTGAGCGCGGTTCGGCTGACACTGAGCGCGACCCACGCGGCTTCGCCTTGAAGTTCTATACCGAGGAAGGCAACTGGGACATCGTCGGCAACAATACGCCTGTGTTCTTCATCCGTGACCCGCTGAAATTCCCGGATTTCATCCACACCCAAAAGCGCTTGCCGCAAAGCAACCTGAAAAGCGCACAGATGATGTGGGACTTCTGGTCGCACTCCCCAGAGGCGCTGCACCAGGTCACCATCCTGTTCTCGGACCGTGGCATCCCGGACGGCTACCGCCACATGCACGGCTTCGGCAGTCACACCTACAGCCTGATCAACGCCAACGGCGAGCGTCACTGGGTGAAATGGCACTACAAGACCAAGCAAGGCATCAAGAACCTGGCCCCGGCTGAAGCGGCGCGCCTGGCGGGTACCGATCCCGACTATGCCCAGCGCGATCTGTTTGGCGCCATTGAGCGTGGTGATTTCCCAAAATGGCGCGTTTGCATCCAGATCATGACCGAGGCTCAAGCGAACGCTCACTACGAAAACCCGTTTGACGTCACCAAGACCTGGTCGCAAAAAGAATTCCCACTGATCGAGGTGGGCGAGCTGGAGCTCAACCGCAACCCGCAGAACTATTTCGCCGAAGTGGAACAGGCCGCGTTCGGCCCAAGCAACATGGTTCCAGGCGTTGGCCTGTCGCCGGACCGTATGCTGCAAGGTCGCGTCTTTGCCTACGCAGATGCTCACCGGTACCGTGTTGGCACCAATCACCAGCAACTGCCGGTGAATGCTCCACGTAACCCGGTCAACAGCTACCAGCGTGACGGTTCGATGGCCTTTGGCAGTAATGGTGGCGCTGCGCCTAACTACGAGCCAAACAGCTACGCCGATGCGCCAAAGCAGGCGCCACAGTACGCGGAGCCTGCACTGGCCTTGAGCGGCGCAGCTGATCGCTACGATCACCGCGAAGACACTGATTACTACAGCCACGCCGGTGCACTGTTCCGCTTGATGAATGACGAGCAGAAAGCGCTGCTGACCAGCAACATCGCCGGTGCGATGGGCGGTGTTTCCAGTGATGTTGTCCAGCGTCAGTTGCAGCACTTCTACAAAGCGGATCCCGCTTATGGAGAAGCAATCGCAAATGCACTGGGTGTATCGCTTAACTGACTCTAAACGATAAGCAGAACCGCCCTCATTTGGGCGGTTTTTGCGTTATTTCAGCTACTTTTCTCCGGAAATCTTCGCTTTTCTGCCGTTGATCCCGTGACCTTCAGGTCAGCATGGTTCAAACTACAGACTTTCAAGCAGGGAGATGTAGGGCGATGCAAGGTCACCCCGACGTAATCGATTACCTCAACACGTTGCTGACGGGCGAACTGGCAGCTCGTGACCAATATTTCATCCATTCGCGTATGTACGAAGACTGGGGCTTTACCGAGCTCTATGAACGTATTAACCATGAGATGGAAGAAGAGGCGCAGCACGCTGACGCACTGATGCGTCGTATCCTCATGCTCGAAGGCACGCCGCGCATGCGTCCCGACGACCTGGATGTGGGCACCACAGTGCCTGACATGCTCGCTGCCGACCTTCGTCTCGAATACAAGGTCCGTGCCGCGCTCTGCAAGGGCATTGAGCTGTGCGAGCAGCACAACGACTATGTCACTCGCGAGATCCTGCGCGTGCAGTTGAATGACACCGAAGAAGATCATACCTACTGGCTGGAAAAGCAGTTGGGTCTGATCAAGCTGATTGGCCTGGAAAACTACCTGCAATCGCAGTTCTGATTCCGGCTACGAAAAAGCCCCTGCCACCGATGAGGTGACAGGGGCTTTTTATCGGGCCCGGTAAATCAGGCCCGGTCGCGCTCCAGCAATGGCTTCAGATAGTAGCCAGTATGGGATTGCGACATCTCGGCAACTTGCTCCGGTGTACCCACAGCAATGATCTGCCCGCCCTTGGAACCGCCTTCCGGCCCCAGGTCCACCAGCCAGTCGGCGGTCTTGATCACATCCAGATTGTGTTCAATCACCACCACCGTATTACCGTGATCACGCAAGCGATGCAGCACGTCCAGCAGTTGCTGAATATCCGCAAAGTGCAGGCCAGTGGTTGGCTCATCAAGGATATACAAGGTTTTGCCTGTATCCCGTTTGGACAACTCACGCGACAACTTCACCCGCTGCGCTTCACCACCCGACAGCGTGGTCGCCGACTGCCCCAGCTTGATATAAGACAGGCCGACATCCATCAACGTCTGCAGCTTGCGCGCCAACGCCGGAACCGCGTCGAAGAACACCCGAGCTTCCTCGATGGTCATCTCCAGGGTTTCGTGAATGTTCTTGCCCTTGTATTTGATTTCCAGGGTTTCACGGTTATAGCGCTTGCTCTTGCACACATCGCACGGCACATAGATATCCGGCAGGAAGTGCATCTCGACCTTGATCAAGCCATCGCCCTGGCAAGCTTCACAGCGACCGCCCTTGACGTTGAACGAGAACCGGCCCGGCCCATAGCCGCGTGAGCGGGATTCCGGAACACCGGCGAACAACTCGCGGATCGGCGTGAACAGCCCGGTGTAAGTCGCCGGGTTGGACCGCGGCGTACGGCCAATCGGGCTCTGGTCGATGTCGACCACCTTGTCCAGATGCTCCAGGCCCTTGATGCTGTCGTGGGCCGCCGCTTCCAGGGTGGTGGCGCCGTTCAGGGCGGTGGCACTGAGTGGGAACAACGTGTTGTTGATCAGCGTCGACTTGCCCGAGCCGGAAACCCCGGTCACACAGGTCAGCAGGCCCAGGGGGATTTCCAGATCCACATTGCGCAAGTTGTTGCCACGAGCGCCCTTGAGGTGCAACGCCATCTTCTTGTTGCGCGGCGTGCGCTTGGCCGGCACCGCAATTTTCACGCGGCCCGACAGGTACTTGCCGGTCAGTGAATCCGGATGCGCCATCACTTCCGCAGGCGTGCCCTCGGCGACAATATGTCCGCCATGCACACCCGCGCCAGGGCCGATATCGACCACGTAATCCGCCAGGCGAATCGCGTCCTCGTCGTGCTCGACCACAATCACCGTGTTGCCGATATCCCGCAGGTGTTTCAACGTACCCAGCAAGCGATCGTTGTCGCGTTGATGCAAGCCGATCGAAGGCTCATCGAGGATGTACAACACGCCCACCAGTCCCGCGCCGATCTGGCTGGCCAGGCGAATCCGCTGGGCTTCGCCGCCCGACAGGGTATCGGCGCTGCGGTCCAGCGACAGATAGTCCAGGCCGACGTTGACCAGGAACTGCAGGCGCTCGCGGATTTCCTTGAGGATCTTGTCGGCAATCTCCCCACGGCGGCCGGTCAGCTTGAGCACACCGAAGTACTCACAGGCATCGCCGATTGGCAGGTTGGTCACCGCCGGCAACGTCTTCTCGCCAACCCACACGTGCCGAGCTTCGCGGCGCAGGCGAGTGCCACGGCAATCAGGGCAAGGTTGGGTGCTGAGGAATTTCGCCAGCTCTTCGCGCACGCTGGCCGATTCGGTCTCGCGGTAACGGCGCTCCAGGTTCGGCACGATGCCTTCGAACGGGTGGGAGCGCTTGACGATGTCACCACGGTCGTTCAGATACTTGAAGTCGACGTTCTGCGAGCCACTGCCGTTGAGGATGACCTTCTGCTGGTCCGCCGGCAGTTGGTTGAACGGCACTTCGAGGCTGAACTTGTAGTGCGACGCCAACGACCCCAGCATCTGGAAGTAGTAGACGTTGCGCCTGTCCCAGCCACGAATCGCCCCTTCAGCCAGCGTCAGGTCGCCGTTGACCAGGCGCTTGATGTCGAAGAACTGCTTGACGCCCAGACCGTCACAGGTCGGGCAGGCGCCGGCCGGGTTGTTGAAGGAAAACAGCTTGGGTTCCAGCTCGCTGATGGCATGGCCGCAGATCGGGCAGGCAAAGCGCGCAGAGAAGATGATCTCTTCGCCAGGCTCGTCGTCCATCGGCGCGACCAGGGCAATACCGTCGGCCAGCTTCAACGCGGTCTCGAAGGATTCCGCCAGGCGCTGCTGCAGGTCGGCACGCACCTTGAAACGGTCGACCACCACATCGATGGAGTGCTTCTTCTGCTTGTCGAGCTTGGGCGCTTCATCCAGCTCATAAAGCTTGCCGTTGATGCGGGCGCGCACGAAACCTTGCGCCCGCAGCTCTTCAAAGACCGACAGGTGTTCGCCCTTGCGCTCGCGGATGACGGGCGCCAGCAGCATCAGCTTGGCGCCTTCCGGCTGGGCCAGCACCAGGTCGACCATCTGGCTGACGGTCTGGGCTTCCAGCGGAATATCGTGGTCCGGGCAGCGTGGAATGCCCACGCGTGCATACAGCAGACGCAGGTAATCGTAGATTTCGGTAATGGTGCCCACGGTGGAGCGTGGGTTATGGGACGTCGATTTCTGCTCGATGGAAATGGCCGGCGACAAACCTTCGATGGTGTCGACGTCGGGCTTTTCCATCATGGACAGGAACTGCCGGGCATAGGCCGACAGCGATTCCACATAGCGGCGCTGGCCTTCGGCATACAGCGTGTCGAACGCCAGGGACGATTTGCCCGAACCGGACAGGCCGGTGATGACGATCAGTTTGTCCCGGGGCAGGGTCAGGTCGATGTTCTTCAGGTTGTGGGTTCTAGCCCCACGAATCAGGATCTTGTCCAAGATGGCCTCGCACGGCGGGCGTAAATAATGCCGGAGTATACGGCTAAAGACTGGATGAATATACACTGTCAAAAGGCCGCTTGCAGCCTTACATGAAAGCTGCGCGGCAAAGCGCCGCATATACCCTCTCAATCGATGGGACTGGTAGAATCGCCGCCGGTTCACACGAGGTTTTTCCATGCACGATCCCCACAGCGAACGCATGAGTAGCGGCGAGACCCGAGCGGCAAGCGGTCTGGCCCTGGTGTTCGCATTCCGTATGCTGGGCATGTTTATGGTGTTGCCGGTGCTGGCGACCTATGGAATGGATCTCGCAGGCGCGACCCCCGCATTGATCGGCCTGGCGATTGGCGCCTATGGCCTGACCCAGGCCATCTTCCAGATACCGTTCGGCATCATTTCCGACCGTATAGGCCGTCGCCCGGTGATTTACCTGGGGCTGATCGTGTTCGCCCTCGGCAGTGTGCTCGCGGCGCAGTCCGATTCGATCTGGGGCGTGATCGCCGGACGTATCCTGCAAGGCGCCGGGGCGATTTCCGCTGCGGTGATGGCGTTGCTGTCGGACCTGACCCGCGAACAACATCGCACCAAGGCCATGGCCATGATCGGCATGACCATTGGTTTGTCGTTTGCCGTGGCGATGGTGGTCGGCCCGCTGCTGACTCGCGCCTTCGGCCTGCACGGGTTGTTCCTGGCCACCGGCGGCATGGCGTTGATCGGTATCGTGATCGTGGCCTTCATGGTGCCGCGCTCGACCGGCACGCTGCAGCACCGTGAGTCCGGCGTCGCGCGCAAGGCGCTGTTGCCGACGCTCAAGCACCCGGACCTGCTGCGCCTGGATTTAGGTATCTTCGTGTTGCACGCAATGCTGATGTGCAGCTTCGTCGCCTTGCCCCTGGCGCTGGTGCAGAAAGCCGGTTTGCCCAAGGAGCAGCACTGGTGGGTCTACCTGACCGCACTGTTGGTTTCGTTCTTCGCCATGATCCCGTTCATCATCTACGGCGAGAAGAAACGCAAAATGAAACGAGTTCTGCTCGGTGCCGTCGCGACATTGATGCTCACTGAACTATTCTTCTGGAAGTTCGGCGACAGCCTGCGGGCGCTGGTGATCGGCACGGTGGTGTTCTTCACCGCGTTCAACCTGCTGGAAGCGTCATTGCCGTCGCTGATCAGCAAGGTTTCACCGGCCGGCGGCAAGGGCACGGCGATGGGCGTGTATTCCACCAGCCAGTTCCTCGGTTCGGCGCTGGGTGGGATCATGGGCGGCTGGATGTTCCAGCATGGCGGTTTGTCGGTTGTGTTCCTCGGATGCGCCGGGCTGGCTGCACTTTGGCTGGTCTTTGCTGTTACCATGCGCGAACCTCCGTATGTGACGAGCCTACGCCTGCCGTTATCGCCTGAAGCGATGCGCGAAGCCGGCTTGGCCGAGCGCCTGAAGGCCGTCGTTGGAGTAACGGACGCAGTAGTGGTCGCAGAAGAAACTGCGATTTACATCAAATTGGACACCGAATTATTGGATCGCGCGACGCTCGAGCACCTGGTCAACCCAGTGCCGACAGCGCGCCCAGCCTAGGAGAACGTTATGGCCCGTGGGGTTAACAAAGTCATATTGGTCGGTACATGCGGCCAGGATCCCGAAGTTCGCTACCTGCCTAACGGTAACGCCGTGACCAACCTGAGTCTGGCGACCAGCGAACAGTGGACCGACAAGCAGACCGGCCAGAAGGTCGAGAAAACCGAATGGCACCGCGTGTCGATGTTCGGCAAAGTGGCCGAGATCGCCGGTGAGTACCTGCGCAAAGGTTCGCAGGTCTACATCGAAGGCAAACTGCAAACCCGCGAGTGGGAAAAAGACGGCATCAAGCGTTACACCACTGAAATCGTGGTCGACATGCAAGGCACCATGCAATTGCTGGGCGGCCGTCCACAGGGCGACCAACAGGGCCAGGGCGGCATGTCCAACTCGGCGCCGCGTCCACAGCAATCGCGTCCGCAGCCAAGCCAGCAGCCTCAGCGTGAGTCGCGTCCAGCGCCACAACAGGCCGCCCCGCAGCCGGCTCCGGATTTCGACAGCTTTGATGACGATATCCCGTTCTGAGGCCTAAACCTCCAGACACAACAAAACCCCCGATAGCCCTGGCGTCGGGGGTTTTTTATGGGCGATGCTTAACCACCAAGAGAGGAGAACCCGATGACCTGGTCCGCCAAGCAGTACACGATGTTCGAGCAGCAGCGCACTCGCCCCGTCCGCGACCTGGTGGCCGCGATTCCCAATACCGATGTGGGCACGGCCGTCGATCTGGGCTGTGGTCCCGGCAATTCCACCCAGGTGTTGGCCGAACGCTTTCCACACGCCCACGTTACCGGCATGGACAGCTCCGATGACATGCTGCGCGACGCCCGCAAGCGCCTGCCGGCCTTGAGCTTCGAACTGGCGGATATCGGCGCCTGGCGTCCGGCGCAGCCCATCGACGTGATTCTCGCCAATGCGTCCCTGCAATGGCTGCCTGACCACGCCTCGCTCTATCCGCACCTGGTCAACCAACTGACCCCTGGCGGCACGCTGGCGGTGCAGACGCCGGACAACCTCGACGAGCCTGCCCACCGGCTCGCCCGTGAGGTCGCAGCGCAGGGGCCATGGGACGCGAAGATCGGCGCGGTCAAGCATAACGAGCGGCATTCGGCGAGCTATTACTTCGAACTGCTGAACCGGCATTGCAGCACCGTCGATGTCTGGCGTACCACCTACCACCATCCGTTGGCAGACCACGGGGCAGTGGTGGAGTGGTTCAAGGGTTCAGCGCTGCGGCCTTTCCTGGCGCCACTGAACGATGACGAAAAAGCCGCTTTCCTGCAGGCGTACCAGGCACGGATTACCCAGGCTTATCCAGCCCTGGCGGATGGCACGGTACTGCTGCCATTCCCGCGCCTGTTTATCATCGCCACCCGCTGACCGCGCCGAGCGGCGGTCAAGCCACCGCCGCTTGGGCTTTCAAATAGTCTTCCGTCGACACCACACTCGCATAGCCGAAGGCCAGCGCGGCCATGTAGGCGCCATGCACCTGCGCGGCGGGAATCACCTGCCCATTGAAGTCCTGGTCACAGGTAGCGCAGGCGTCATGAATGACCGTGACCTTGTAGCCCAAGTCTGCCGCCGCCCGCGCCACAGCGTCGATGCACATATGGCTCATGCTGCCGACCACGACCACGTCGGTAATGCTGCGCCGTTCCAGCAACTCGCGCAGGTTGGTCTGGCGAAAGGCATTCACAAAGTGCTTGAGCACCACCGGCTCGTTACCCTGGTTCAGCACGTTGGCATGCAGCTGCGCGCCTTCGGAGCCCGGCGTGAAGAACGGCGCGTCATCGTCCGCGAACTCGTGACGCACATGGATCACCGCATCGCCGGCCTGACGAAAGGCCTTCAGCACCTGCGCGGCGTTGTCCGCAGCGGCCTCCACACCGTCAAGCGGCCACTTGCCCTGGGGGAAGTAGTCGTTCTGGATATCGATCAGGATGAGTGCTTGCTTGGCCATGTGGGTTG
Organism: Pseudomonas sp. 31 R 17; assembly: GCF_900004915.1. Taxonomy (NCBI): domain Bacteria; kingdom Pseudomonadati; phylum Pseudomonadota; class Gammaproteobacteria; order Pseudomonadales; family Pseudomonadaceae; genus Pseudomonas; species Pseudomonas sp. 31 R 17. The sequence continues at coordinate 38,388 of NZ_CVTN01000088.1, read as the reverse complement.
CCTCGTGATGGGTTGATAGGTCCAGTATCTTAGCTGGCGCCGCCATCGGATATCGGCTGCCATACACGTGAATCGTGCAGAACGCCGCGTGCCCGAGGCTGCATCGTGCAGAATGGCGCAGGCTAACTGCTATTGCGTGTCCGGCAACTGATTGATTTTAAAGCGCTCCTGCTCAGCGCGACCTTGGCCTGATCCCTGCTACGCTTCTTTTACACACATGGCCGGATGCCAAGGGGGATGCATGACCCCGATTTCACGTAAAAAGCTGGTGCTCTCTCATTCAACGCGCAGCGGCGCACCCCAGCATGAAGTGGAGACCAATCGCGCCCTGGCGCGCTGGCTCGCGCAGATACTGGGGCTAAAATTCGGCGGCAGCTACGACCCGCTCAAGCACGCCGGCCACGATCTGTATCTGCTTCCCACACAAACGCTGGTGGGGGCCGCCCAGGCACAAGCGCTCAATATCAAGGGCCCGCAAGACCTGTGGGGCGGTTATGTCGATCATGCGTTCATCTGTACCAAAGCCATCACTCATGGCCTATTGAGCCCGCAAGCCCAGGCGCCCGATGGCTGGTCGCCGCTGTTTTGCGAGCGCGTGCGCGACGTAGTCCTCGATGGCTTGAGTGTCTTCGCGCTGGAAGATGCACGGCCAGCCGCGACCCGTTTGCTCTACAGCGGGCCGATTCGCTTGAAGCCCGTAAACGCCTGCGCGGGACGCGGGCAAGAGGTGATCCGCAGCCTCGACGAATTCGATGCCCTGCTGGCGCGTCCCGAAGCTGCCGCAATGTTCAACGATGGGGTGGTGCTGGAACAAGACCTGCAGGACGTAGTCACTCACAGTGTGGGCCAAAGCTTTATCGGCGATCACGTCATCAGTTACTGCGGCGAGCAATACCTGACCCGGGACGGGCAGGGCGAAGAGGTCTACGGCGGCTCCAGGCTGCTGGTGGTGCCCGGCGGCTACGACGACTTGCTCACGCTGGCTCTGCCTGACGATGTGCGCGAAGCCGTCAGGCAAGCGCAGGTTTTCGACAAGGCTGCCGATGAAGCCTACCCCGGCTTCTACGCCTCGCGCCGCAACTACGACATCGCCCAGGGGCTGGACAGCGACGGCCAACGCCGCAGTGGCGTGCTCGAACAGTCCTGGCGCATGGGCGGGGCCAGCAGCGCGGAAGTCGCGGCGCTGCAAAGCTTCGTCAACCACCCCGGCTTGCGCGCGATCCGCGTGGCCTCGGTGGAAACCTATGTGGACCGGACGTTACCGGCAGACGCCATCGAGGTGTACCGCGGCCCGGCTGAAAACAGCGACTTTCTCCTCAAATATGTGACGGTTAACGCTTATGACGGCTAGAAGCGAGAGCATCGCAATCGACATTGATGACGAACAGATGAGCGGGACCTTCCTCTGCCCCAAATCCAAAGTGCCAGGCGTGTTGTTCGTGCACGGCTGGGGCGGCAGCCAGGAGCGCGACCTGGAGCGCGCCAAAGGCATCGCGGGGCTAGGTTGCGTGTGTCTGACCTTCGACCTGCGCGGCCATGCAGGCACGGGTATCCCGCTTTCGCGAGTGACCCGTGAAGACAACCTGCGCGACCTGTTGGCCGCCTACGACCGCCTGTTGTCTCACCCGGCCATCGACACCTCGGCGGTGGCGGTCGTGGGCACCAGCTATGGGGGCTACCTGGCGGCGATCCTCACCTCATTGCGCCCGGTGCGCTGGCTGGCGTTGCGGGTGCCTGCGCTTTACCGCGACCAGGAATGGCTCAAGCCCAAGCGTGACCTGGATAAAGCCGACCTGATGGATTACCGCAGTACGCTGGTGCAGGCCGAAACCAACCGGGCCCTGCATGCCTGCGCAAAATTCAGCGGTGATGTGCTGATCGTCGAATCGGAGACCGACGACCACGTGCCCCACGCCACCATCATGAGTTACCGCGCGGCCTGCCAGAACACCCATTCCCTGACCCACCGCATCATCGATGGCGCCGACCATTCGTTGAGTGACCCGGTGTCGCAACAGGCCTACACCTCGATCCTGGTGGACTGGATCACCGAGATGGTAGTGGGTGAACGGCTGAGCATCATTCAATCCCGCTAGTGCGCTAAGCGGGTGTTTTCTTCACCCGCAACGCCTTGGCCTTCGCTTCCACCCCCAAATACATCACCAGCGCGATCAACAACGGGCAAATGAAATAGATCGCCCGATAGGCAATCAACCCGGCCAGCAGACTGCCGCGCGACGCCTCATGCTGCAGCAGCCCGATAAACACCGCTTCCAGCACCCCAAGGCCCGCTGGAATATGCGTGAGCACTCCGGCAATCGCGCTGATCAGCAGCACCCCCAGCACCAGCGGATAATCCAGTTTCGCCGGCAACAGCGTGAAAATCACCGCCGCCATCAGCGACCAGTTCAATGCGCCCAACATCAATTGCAAGCACGCCATGCGCAGCGACGGCAGGTTGATTTCCATGCCGCGAATCGTCCACGCACGTTTTTTCGAAAACTGGCAGGCCACCAGGTAACCGAGGCTCGCCAGCACCAACAGCGCACCGATGCCTTGCAATGCCGTGGTGCTCACCTTCCAGCCCGGCGGCATGGTGACCAGGCCGCTGCTGAAGATCACCCCCGAGATCGCCATATAGCCGAACCAGTTGGTTGCCAGGCTCAGCCCCAGGATCTTGGCGATATTGCCGGTGCTCACCCCCAGTCGCGAATACAGCCGATAACGCATGGCGATGCCGCCTACCCACGCGCTCAGGTTGAGGTTGAACGCGTAGCTGATGATGCCCACCGGCAGGATCTGCTTCCAGCGCAAGGGCTGGCGAATGTAGGTGCGGCCGATCAGGTCGAAGCAGGCATACACAATAAAGCTGCACACCGTCAGCGCGCCGGCGATCAGCAGGGTGCGCACCTTGAATTCGCTCAACGTCTGCAGCACTTCGCTCCAGTCGATGCGTCGGGCAAGCAAGGTGAACAACACGATCAGCAGCACAAAGAACGCAAGGGTCAGGGGCTTCTTCCAGCGCTGGAACCGCGAGCCGTTTTTTTCAGACGTCATGGGCCGGACTCTCAATGGGTTTCAAACGCGGCTTGTGTGCCGGCAGCCAGCCGGTCAGGGCGGGGAAGTGACGCATCACATGAAAGACCAGGAAGCCCACGGTCAGGCGCCACAACCACAGGCGCGGTTTGCGTTTTGCCGGCATGGTCTGGCAATGGTCCCTGGCGAGCGCTTCCAGGCTTTCGTACAACTGATGATTGAACGCCCGGTCGCGAATCAGCACATTGGCTTCAAGGTTCAATGCCAGGCTCAGCGGGTCCAGGTTGCTTGAGCCTACGGTGCTCCAGTCATCATCGATCAAGGCGACCTTGCCGTGCAGCGGGCGCTGGCAGTATTCGTGAATGACCACGCCGTCCTTGAGCAGATAGTCATACAGCATGCGCGCCGCCAGCTTGGCGAGCAGCACATCCGGCTGGCCCTGCATGATCAATTGCACGTGCACGCCACGGCGCGCGGCGTTGCGGATTTCACGCAGCAGACGGTAACCGGGGAAGAAATACGCGTTGGCAATCACGGCGCGCGTACGCGCTTTGCTCAAGGCGTGAATATAGGCTTCCTCGATGTCATCGCGATGCTGCACGTTGTCGCGATAAATCAGGCGTACCAGACCGTCTTCGTCAGACGTTGCCCATGGCGTAGGACGTTGCTGGCGGCGCCGCCATCCACGCCGCGTGCGCACCTGGCGACCACTTTGCGCCAGGGCGAAGTGGTGCAGGTCGGCCACCGCCGGGCCAACGATTTGCACCGCATAGTCCTGCTTGGCTTCAGGGCCGAAGTCACCCAGATGGTCGGCGGAAAAGTTGATACCGCCGATGAACGCCACGCTGGCATCCACCACCACGATTTTACGGTGCAGGCGACGAAACCAGTTGGTGCGGATACCCAGCGTCTTCGAGGCCGGATCGAACATCTGCACCACCACCCCGGCCTCGGCCAGCTCGCGCAAAAATGCCGTGCTCAGTTCGCCGCAACCAAAGCCATCCAGGCTGGCCACCACCTTCACTCCGCGCTGCGCGGCTTCGATCAGGATGGCTTTGAGTTCAAAGCCGACCTTGTCTTCGAAGAGGATAAACGTCTCCAGCAGAATCTCGCGCTGCGCCGCGCGCATGGCCTCGAACACCTTGGGAAAGTAGGCCTCGCCATTTTCCAGCAACTCGATGCGGTTGCCGCTCTGCCAGCCGTAATCGAGGTCACGCGCCTTGGCATCATCCGGCGGCTGGTCGGTGGCGATATGTTCTACAGCAACGTTCATAGCTCAATCTCCACCGACAGCGGCACATGGTCAGACAAATGGGACCAGGGGCGCGTGGTCAGCACCCGGGGGTTATGCACCTTCAGATTGCGCACGTAGATGCGGTCCAGCGGCAACAACGGCAGGCGCGCGGGAAAGGTGCGTGCCGGTTTGCCCTGGGTCTGCACGAACACTTCCTCGAGGCCGCTTTGGCTCAGGTCGGCACGCTGGCGCCAGTCGTTGAAATCGCCGGCGACCACCACCGGCGCATCGGCCGGGATCTCGCTGATGCGTTGCTCCAGCAAGCGCAATTGCTGCTGGCGATGCACTTCACGCAGGCCCAGGTGGATGCAGATTGCATGCACTTCCTGCCCGCTGCCCGGCAGGCGCAGGACGCAATGCAGCAGGCCGCGGTTTTCGTGGCCGCTCTGGGAGATGTCTAGGTTATCGTGACGGATGATCTGGAATTTCGACAGCAACGCGTTGCCGTGGTCGCCATGGGGGTAGACCGCGTTGCGCCCGTAGGCGAACTGCGGCCAGATGCTGTCGGCGAGAAACTCGTACTGCGGCATCTTCGGCCAGTCGCTGTAGCGCTGTGGATGCTGCTCGTGGGTGCCATGGATTTCCTGCAGGAACACCATGTCGGCGCCCACGCTGCGCACGGCTTCGCGCAGTTCGGGCAGGATGAAACGCCGATTCAAGGCGGTGAAACCCTTGTGGATATTGACCGTCAGCACGGTAAAGCGAGTAATGGGGGCAGTGGGTGTGATGGGAATCAACTCCGGCTGTGTCATGGCAGCACTCCAGGTTCCGGCAGTTGCCCCGGCGCTGTCGCCAAGTGCTTGTCCAGACCGAAACGCTGCAACAATTGGCGGGCATCGAAAGGCGCACGCACCTTGATGTCGTTATCGAAAAAGCAGAACACGTCGCGCTGTTTGCGCGCGCGTGGCTTGTGTTGCGGGTCGATCAACTGCGCATCCGCAGGCTGCTTGCCGTGACGCCAGCGCTCGATGCGCTCGCCCCAGCGTGCGAGGGCATCGTCGGTGTAGCCACTGGCGTACAACTGCTTGTCGCCATGCAGGCGCAGGTACAGGAAGTTGGCGGTGACGTCTTCGACATACGGCCACTTGCCAGCAGTGTCGGCCACCACCAGGGCGACGCCGTACTTGTCCAGCAACTGCACAAACTCAGGCACCGCAAAGCTCTTGTGGCGAATTTCCACCGCATGGCGCAACGGCTGCTTGCCGTAGGCCTTCATGCTCGCCTTGCCATTCAGACGTGGCTCATGCTGATGGGCGAGGGCGGCGGCCTGCAAGGTGGTGGTGGGCAGTTCGGCCAGGAAGGCTTCGAATAGGGGCGGATCGAACTTGAAGCTAGGCGGGAACTGCCAGAGGATCGGCCCAAGCTTGTCCTTGAGCTCCAATACCCCGGACGCGAAGAAATTCGCCAAGGGCTTGTGTACATCGCGCAGGCGCAGAATGTGGGTGATATAACGCGGGGCCTTGACGCTGAACATGAACCCTTCGGGCGTGTCGGCATACCACTCGGCGTAGCGCTTGGGGGTTTGCAGCGCGTAGAACGAACCGTTGATTTCGATCGCATTGACGGCGCGTGAGGCAAACTGCAACTCGCGTTTCTGGGTCAAGCCTTCGGGGTAGAAATCGCCCCGCCAGGGCGTATAGCGCCAGCCGGAAATGCCGATGTGAATCGCCGCCATGCTTACTCCCGTTGATCCAGGGTCGATTGCCCCGCGTTTTGGGATGACTACGATCTTTGGCCGAAAGTTTCCACATTCCTACAGGCGGTAGAGGGGCAGGAGGTGGGGGACGGGCCGGGCGAATCAGGGGAACGATCACGGCTCAAACCCGTCAGTTCCTTACAGACCCCCAGAAGGAGCCCGGTGTTTTGCTGAATTTAAAGACTGCATTACTGCTCGTCGCGCTGCTGCTATGCGGCAACGGCGCACTGCAAGCCGCGGCCACCGCGCCTGAACCCGAAGCCCCGGCCAAGCCGGAATTGCTGGTGGAGGGTGGCCTGCTCGGGGCCATCAGCTCCAGCATCGATGATGTGCAACAGAAGCTGGACCTCAACCAGAATTTCATCGACGAGTGGCGCCTGCGTGCCGACCGGGCCGCGAATGAAGTCGGGCGTCTGGTCGACCAGACGGCGGCGCGCTCGCCATGGAGCGTGGCCGGCGATTTTCTGTTGCTGTCGGCCGTGTGGATCGGTGCCTTTGCGGTGCTGACGCTGGTGGGTCGCCTTATCGTGCGGCGCTTGGGCCTGCGAGGTTTTTTCCAGCGCCGGGCGCGCCTGCTGGCGGTGCTGGGGTATGTGGTGCCCTACACCCTCCCGGCCATTATTTGCCTGCCGCTGACGCTGTATGTCAGCCATTTTTTAGCCACCTCCGTGGGCCGGGCGCTGGCGCTGTGTTTTGCCTACGCCACCAGCAGCGGCATCTTCTCCACCTCGATGCTGCTGTGCGTCATTGTCATGTTCAACCTCGGCCACAAGCGCCCGGCGGTGCGGTTGATCCGCGACTATTGCCCCAAACCGCTGTTCCTGATCGGCTTCCTCGCCGCCCTCAGTGACGCGTTGACCAGCCCGCAGATCGCCCGTCAGCTCGGCGGCAATATCACCAGCAGTATCGCGGTGTTTACCGGGCTGTTCGCGACGGTGATCTTTGGCGTGCTGGTGGTGCGTCTGCGCCGTCCGGTGGCGCACCTGATCCGCAATCGGCCGCTGGCCCAGCGTCTCAGGCATCCGGCGTTGCAGCAGTCATTGCGAGTATTTTCCGGGCTCTGGTACTGGCCGATTCTGCTGATGGTGCTGGTCTCGGCGATCAACCTGATCGGTGCCGGCGACGATAATCAGAAGGCCCTGCGCTGTGCCTTGTTCACCACCATTCTGCTGATCGGCACGGTGTTTCTCAGCACCGTGCTGCAACACCTGTTCAAGTCTCGCAGCCAAGTGGCGATTCAGCGCAGCAGCGCCTACAAGGAGCGCTTCCTCAGCCTGTTGCACGCGATATTGCGCATCGTCATGGCGGTGGCCTTTATCGAAATCCTCGGGCGTATCTGGGGCGTGTCGCTGTTCGAGTTTGCCCAGCGCAACTCGGTGGGCCGGGCAATCAGCGATTCCCTCAGCAGCATCGGCCTCATCCTGCTGATGACTTGGCTGTTCTGGGTGGTGCTCGATACGGCGATTCAGGAAGCGCTCAAACCGCCGGTGAACAAGCGCTCCAGCCGCCAGCCCAGTACCCGTGTGAAAACCATCCTGCCGCTGCTGCGCAACGCGGTGAAAATCATCCTGGTGGTGATTTGTGCCATCACCACCATGGCCAACCTGGGCATCAACGTCGCGCCGCTGCTGGCGGGTGCGGGTGTGGTCGGCCTGGCCATCGGTTTCGGCTCACAGCAATTGGTGCAGGACGTGATCACCGGCCTGTTCATCATTATCGAAGACACCCTGTCGATCGGCGACTGGGTGGTACTCGACTCCGGCCATGCCGGCACGGTCGAGGGCCTGACCATTCGCACCCTGCGCTTGCGCGACGGCAAGGGCTTTGTGCATTCGGTGCCGTTCGGGCAGATCAAGGCGGTCACCAACCAGTCGCGCCAGTTTGCGTATGCGTTCTTCTCGGTGCAGTTCACCTATGACACCGATGTGGACAAAGCCGTGGAGCTGATCCGCGAGGCCGGCCAGTCGATCCGCGACGACGTGTTCCTCAAGTACAACCTGCAAGGGCCTCTGGAGGTGTTCGGCGTCGACAAGATGGACCTCAACGGCGTGGTGCTGACGGCGCAGTTCCGTACCGTGTCGGGTGGGCAGTATGCGGTGAGCCGCGCGTTTAACCAGCGCTTGAAGAAGCTTGTGGATAACTGCGACGACGTGCATTTCGCGCAGACTTATCCACAGCAGGTTGTGTTGCCCAAGCGGGTGGGGCAGGAGCATGAGGTGGAGATGACCGAGCAGCCGCGTGCCGAATGATTGTGGCGGCTGAACCGGCGCTATCGGGGGCAAGCCCCCTCCCACATTTGAACGGTGTTCGCAGATCCAGTGTGGGAGGGGGCTTGCCCCCGATGAGGCCCTCAAACTCACCGCCGCTCACCGCCTGAGCAATTTCTCCTGAATCGCCTGCTGATCCACCTCCAGCAGCACCTGCTGCTTACCCCCCACCATCACCCCCGCCGGCACGCCATCCTTGTACACAATCCGATTGCCACTCACCGCCGGCACTTTGCTTCCCGGCAGCAGTGTGCCGACAAGGTTCAGCGGGTCTGCCCCGCACACTGCGATCAAGCTGCCGTCATGGGGGCGACGCCGTACTTCACGCAGCAACGGGATCGCCTCCGGCAGTGCGAACTGTTCCCCCGCCAGGCCACTGACAAACCGCCCGCCGCGAATCTCGCCCCGCGCTTCGAGGCGGTGGTAGGTGCGCAGCAATTCGCGCCAGCTCGGCAACCAGTCCGCTTCGCGCTCCAGCAGGCGCCAGAACACCACGCCATAGCGGCGCAGCAGGGTCATCGCGACATGCTCCAGCGTCTCGGCCGAATGCGCACCGGGCTCGCCTGGCGCGCGGCGAATCAAGGCCCAGCGCCCTGCATCGTCCATGCCGCCGATAAAGGCGCCGCGTCCACGCCGGCTGCTGCGCGCCTGGCGTTTGCTGGCGGGCGTGGTCAGGGCGCGCAGCCCGGCGAAGCTGTCGGCATTCACCAACCCCGCGCCGACCAGCTCCTGCAACGCGGTTTCCAATTCGCTGCGCAGCAGATGGGCTTCATGCACCAGCTCATCAAAAAACAACGCGCCCTGTTCACGCAGGGCCAAATGGACTTTCTGCGCCTTGGGCGACAGCGTCGTGCTGTCGGTCTGTTCGGTCAGCCCGCTCCACAACGGCACCTGGCTGCGCGGTAACAGCACGATTGGCGTGCTGCGCAAGGCAATGGCGCCGGCTTTGTGGCTCAGGCGCGTCCACACCAGCTTGCCACTGCGGCACAGGTCGTCGAGCCAGGTCGAGGCGTAATCCTTGATACGCGCACTGAGCAGGTCACTGTCCCAGGCCGACGTGGCGGCGGCGTAGCCTTCGAACTGGGCGACTATCTGCGGCAACACCGCGCTGCCCTGGCCGCGCGTGCTGTCGGACAAGTGCTGCCAGTCGAACAGAAAACGCATGAAATCCTGCAGCGCCACCGGTTCGATTTCCCGGCGCAGGCGCTTGACCGTGTAGCGATGAATACGCGCCAGCAGGTGCCGTTCGCACCATTGCTCAGCGCTACAGCCTGGGCTGAAGTGCCCGCGCAGCACGTAGCCTTCCTGCTCCAGCCGCGCCAACCCCTGGGCCACGGTAGCGGGCGGCAGCGCCAGGGGCGCGGCAATCTCGGGCAGCGTCAATGGGCCGAAACCGCCCAGGCGCGCGCGCAGCACTTCCACCAAGGCCTCATCGGATGTCCACGGCTCATCGAAACCGGGCAGCAGCGGCAGGTTGTGCGGGTAGATTGCCTGCAAACAGCTCAAGCGTTCCACGGCCACCCACAGGCCGTTGGGCAACGGATAGGCGCGTCCGGCCTTGTGCAAAGCCCGCAACCACTTGGCCCATTCTGGCGTGACCTCCTGCTCTGCAATACAGGCCAGGCTCATCAGCGCTTCGTGCATTTCATCCGGCCCCTGGGGCGCGGGCCAGGCCTCCTCGCGTACCCCGGCGATCGCCTCGGCATCCAGTGCGCCGAGGTCGTCGGTACTCTGCGGGTCGCTCCAGCGGCGGTTGAGCACCGCCTGGGTGCGGCGTTCTTCCAGTGGCGCGTCATCGAGAAAGGTGTAGGGGCGCGCGCTGAGAATTTCGGCGGCCATCGGCGAGGGTGCGGGTAGGTCGCGGCTGACCATGCGCACGTCGCCTGCTTCCATGCGTCGCAACAGGGCCAGCCAGCCTTCGCTGTCCATGGCTTCGTGCAGGCAGTCATCGAGGGTTTGTTCCACCAGCGGGTGGTCGGGCACTTCGCGTTCGCCGGCGAGGTTTTCCAGGCAGGCAATCTGGTCGGGAAACACACTGGCGATCAGGTCTTCGCTTTTCATGCGCTGGATCTGCGGCGCCACCTTGCGCCCGCCGGTGTAGCGCGGCAATGCCAGGGCCACACCGGCGTTCCAGCGCCAGCGCACGCCGAACAGCGGCGCATCCAGCACGGCCTGGATCAGCAGGTGTTCGGCGCTGTTGCTGTTGAGGTAGCGCCACACGTCATCCAGCGCAAAGCTGTGGCTGGTGGACAGCGACAGCACAATCGCATTTTCGCTGGCCGCCGCTTGCAGCTCGAAGTTGAAGGTGCGGCAAAAGCGTTTGCGCAGGGCCAGGCCCCAGGCGCGGTTGATGCGGCTGCCAAAGGGCGTGTGGATGATCAACTGGGTGCCGCCGGACGCGTCGAAAAACCGCTCCATGATCAAGGTGTCCTGCGACGGCAAGGCGCTGAGGGCCAGGCGCGTGCGGGCCAGGTAATCCAGCAGTTGCTCGGCGCTGGCGCGGCTCAGGCCGAGGGTGTCGGTGAGCCACGCCTGCGCCGGCTGCAGGTCACCGGGGCTGGCGCCGAGCAGGTGATCCAACTGCCCCTGCAAACGGGCCACGGCCGCCGATAACTCGTTGCTGCGCCCCGGCGCTTCGCCCATCCAGAACGGAATGGTCGGCGGCTGACCGTGGGCGTCCTCGACGCGCACCTTGCCGGCGTCCACCCGCAGGATGCGGTAGGACGTATTGCCGAGCTGGAAAATATCGCCGGCGATGCTTTCCACCGCAAAGTCTTCGTTGACGCTGCCGATGTTCAGGCTCTGGGGCTCGAGCAGCACGCTGTAGTCGGCGTTGTCGGGGATGGTGCCGCCGCTGGTCACGGCCGTGAGCCGAGCGCCACGGCGGCCGCGCAGGGTGTGAGTCACGGCGTCCCGATGCAGATAAGCGCTGCGCATGCCCTGGCGGCCGTTGTAGCCGTCGGCGAGCATGTGCAACAGCGCCTGGTAATGGCGCTCGTCCAGCGCGGCATAAGGGGCGGCGCGGCGGATAAGCGTCAGCAGGGCAGCTTCCGACCATTCGCGCGCGCTGACTTCGGCGATGATCTGCTGGGCCAGCACGTCCAGCGGCGCCACGGGGATATGCAGGGTGTCGAGCTCGCCACGGCGCACGCAGTCGAGGAGGGCGGCGCATTCGATCAGGTCGTCGCGGGTGGTGGCGAACAGGCGGCCCTTGGGCGTGCCGCCGACCTGGTGCCCGGAGCGTCCGACCCGTTGCAGAAACCCGTTGATCGAGCCGGGCGAGCCGATCTGGCAGACCAGGTCCACATCGCCGATATCAATGCCCAGCTCCAGCGACGCGGTAGCGATCAGCACCTGCAGCGCACCGGCCTTGAGGCGTTGCTCGGCGTCCAGGCGCATTTCCTTGGCCAGGCTGCCGTGGTGGGCGGCCACCGCCGTCTTGCCCAAACGCTCGCTCAGATGCCGCGCCAGGCGTTCGGCCAGGCGCCGGGTGTTCACGAATATCAGCGTGGTGCGGTGTTCGCGTGCCAGCTCGGCGAGGCGGTCGTAGACCAGCTCCCACACATCATTGGCCATCACCGCCGAGAGCGGCACTGGCGGCACTTCGATAGCCAGGTCGCGCGGGCGGGCGTGGCCGATGTCGACAATGGCGCACTCGCGGCCGCTACCGACCAAAAACCGCGACACCGCATCGATAGGCTTTTGCGTGGCCGACAGGCCGATGCGCGTCAGCGCCTCGGCGCACAAGGCTTGCAGGCGCTCCAGGCTTAACGCCAGGTGGCTGCCGCGCTTGCCGGCGGCAATCGCGTGGATCTCATCGACGATCACCGTGCGCGTGCTGGCGAGCATCTGCCTGCCCGAGTCCGAGCCCAGCAGCACATACAGCGATTCCGGGGTGGTGACCAGGATGTGCGGCGCACGCTTGCGCATCTGCGCGCGGTCTTTTTGCGGAGTGTCGCCGGTGCGCACTGCGGTGCGGATCACCAACGGCGGCAGGCCGGATTTTTCAAGATGCTCGGTGATGCCGGCCAGCGGGTTTTGCAGGTTGAGTTGAATGTCGTTGGACAGCGCCTTGAGCGGCGAAATGTAGACCACCAGGGTTTCATCGGGCAGTTGGCCGCCGTTGGCCAGACCCTGGTGGACCAGGTCGTCCAGCACCGCGAGAAAGGCAGTCAGGGTCTTGCCCGAACCGGTCGGCGCGGCGATCAGCGTCGAGCGGCGTTGACGGATCAGCGGCCACGCCCGCGCCTGCGCGTCGGTCACCGAGGGGAAGGTGTTGCGAAACCAGGTACTGACGGCGGGGTGGAAGCCGTCCAATGCCTCGTCTGTTGAGTCGGGAAGGTTCATGTAGTGATTGATACCCGCCGCTCCAACAAGTTGCAAACACCTACTTTGTCCGTGACGGTTGCGCTACAAACCCGCAAAATGCAACGATTCTGGAATAAACCTACGGCAAGGCTCACGCGCCTGCCGACAACAACCATCGTTCCAAACAGACCGGGCCTGCTCAATCTATGCGAATGCGCCTTATGTTACTGGGCGGCGGGAATGCCCTCGGGCAGGCGCTGATTCGCCTCGGTGCAGAGGAAGACATCGGTTTCCTCGCCCCCAAACCCCCCCAAGACGGCTGGGATGCCGCGAGCCTCACCCAATTGCTCGACGACACTCGTCCCGATGCTTTGATCAACCTCGCCTACTATTTCGACTGGTTCCAGGCCGAAGCCGTCAGCGAAACCCGCCTGGCTTCCCAGGAATTCGCCATCGAACGCCTGGCCGAACTGTGCCAGCACCACAGCATTACCCTGGTGCAACCGTCCAGCTACCGCGTGTTCGACGGTTCACGTGCCACCGCCTACAGCGAAAAGGACGAGCCGGTGCCCCTGGGCCTGCGCGGCCAGGCGTTGTGGCGTATCGAGCAAAGCGTACGCGCCACCTGCCCGCAGCATGTGCTGCTGCGGTTTGGCTGGCTGCTGGATGACAGCGTCGACGGTACCCTCGGGCGCTTCCTGGCCCGGGCCGAACAGCCGGATGAGTTGTTGATGGCTGACGACCGTCGCGGCAACCCGACGCCGGTGGACGATGCGGCGCGGGTGATTATTTCCGTGCTCAAGCAACTCGATTGCGCCGCGCCGCTGTGGGGCACCTACCACTACGCCGGTCACGAGGCGACCACACCGCTGGCGCTGGGCCAGGCGATCATCACCGAAGCCCGCAACTTCCACGCCCTGGTCATCGAGTCGCCCACCGCCCAGGCCCACGCCGCGCGGCCGGATGCGGCGGACGAGCCACAGCACGCGGTGCTGGCCTGCAAGAAAATCCTGCATACCTTTGGCATCAAGCCACGGGCATGGCGGGCAGGCTTGCCGGCGTTGCTAGACCGGTTCTACCGCCACTTCTGAAAACAACACAGAACCCAATGTGGGAGGGGGCTTGCCCCCGATAGCAGAGTGTCAGTCAAAGATTTATTGACTGGTCCACCGCCATCGTGGGCAAGCCCCCTCCCACATTGTTATGCCGTGTTATTTAGAACTTGTAGCCAATACCCACCATGTAGACCATCGGGTCGACATCCACATTGACCTTGGCCCGAGTGCCCTGGCCCAAGGCGTTGTTATCCACAGTCGCCTTGGTGCTGATGTCGATGTAGCGCGCCTGGGCGTTGATCATCCATTTGTCGTTGATCATATAGTCGGCGCCGATCTGCGCGGCCCAGCCCCAGGAGTTCTCGGCCTTGAAGTTGCTGAAGCCGGCTTGCTCGGCGCGGCTGCCGACGTGCTCGTCGTAGATCCAGGTGTAGTTGATACCGGCGCCCACATAGGGTTGAAACGCGGACTGGTGGTCCAGCGGGTAGTACACGACGCTCAGGGTCGGCGGCAAGTGTTTGAGTGTGCCGAGCTTGCCGTTGGCGGCGCCGAGGGCGGTGTTCTTGATCTTTACATCGTGCTCGAACGGCGTGGCGGCCAGCAGTTCGATACCGACGTGATCGGTGATCATGTAGGCGAAGTTCAAGCCCAGTTGGGTGTCGCTGCTCATGGTCGCCTTGCCGCCCAGGTTGGCGCCGGCCAATGGGCCCTGGTCAACCTTGACGCTGCTGCTGTCGGCCTTCGGGTTCACGGTGATTGCACCGGCGCGAACCAGAATGTCGCCCGCCTGGTGGGCGTGAGCGACAGGGACGACGAGGGCGAGCGCGAAGAGGGACGCGCCGAGCAGAGACTTGTTCATGGGAGCTCCAAAAGGACGTTAAAAGTTGTACGTCCAATGGTAAAGATCGTTCCGCACGATCTTTTGACTCAGCTCAATGAAAGGCTAACCACGCCGCAAAAAACTGTGGGAGGGGGCTTGCTCCCGATAGCAGAGTGTCAGTCAAAGATTTATTGACTGGTCCACCGCTATCGGGGGCAAGCCCCCTCCCACATTTGATCTTCGGTGTGTTCGCAGGCGGTGATTATTCTTCCAGCTCGTACATGTAGATCTTTTCGGCATCCATCTGGTAACCGGCGTCAGCCAACTCACTGGACGACGGCTTGACCTGCATCGCGCCTTCGATCCAGTACGGCTGGTACAGCTCGTCGAGTTTCACCCCGACTTCGCTTTTCACATGCACGATCTGGTTCGACGGCGGTGGCGGCACATGGATGCACGCGCCGAAATACGGCACCAGCAGGAACTCGGTGGTGCGGCCCTCTTCGCTCACTTCCAGCGGCACGATGTACCCCGGCAAACGAATGTGCCGGCCGTTGAGGCTCTGCACCACCGGCGCGTTGGGCAAGTCCTGTTTGGCGGCGGGCGCGGCCTCGACGGACAAGGCATCGGCCATGTTCGACAGGTCGTGCAGCGGTTTCATATTGGGCACTTCCGGTGGCGCATCCGGTGGGATCATTTCCTGCCACGACAAATCCCGGGGCTGCTCCTCGGCCCAGGCAGGTACGGCCACCAGCAGCAACAGGGCAAACAGGGCACGACGCATCGACAGCTTCCTCATAAACGAATGGACAGGCCATCGGCCAACGACTGGCGATAGGCACGCCAGGCCGGCACGCTGCCCATCAACAGTGCCGCCGCCAGGATACCGGCGAGCAACGTCCATTCATATTCGCTCGGCCATGCCATCGGCAGGTCCAGCCCGTAGTTGGCCTGCAAATAACCGCGCGATGCGCCGATGCACAGGTACAGCAAACCAAGACCTGCCACCACGCCGGACAGGGCCAGCGCGAAGGCCTCGAAAATCAAAAGCGTGGCGATATGCCACGGGCGTGCGCCCACCGAGCGCAGGATCGCCATCTCGCGGCGGCGTTCGTTGAGGCTGGTGAGGATCGCCGTGAGCATGCCGATCAACCCGGTCAGCACCACGAACAACGAGATCACGAACAAGGCTTTCTCGGCCGTGCCCATCATGCTCCACAGTTCTTGCAACGCCACGCCCGGCAGGATCGCCAGCATCGGCTCGCCACGGAACTCATTGATTTCCCGTTGCAGGGCGAAGGTGGAAATCTTGTTGTTCAAACCGAGCATGAACGCGGTGATGGCTTGCGGGGTCAGGTCCATATTGCGCGCCTGATCGGCGCTGATACGGCCTTTGCCCTGGGCCGGGACACCGTTGTGCCAGTCGATGTGGATCGCCTCCATGCCGCCGAGGCTGATATGCAGCGTGCGGTCTACCGGCGTGCCGGTGCGCTTGAGGATGCCGACCACGGTGAAGGGCTTGTCATCGTGCTTGACCAGGCTGACCACCGCCACGCCATGGGCCAGCACCAGCTTGTCGCCGAGCTTGTAGTGCAGGGCATCGGCGACCTCGGCGCCGAGCACCACTTCGAACGGGTCGGTGGCAAAGGCGCGGCCGCTGGCCAGTTCAAGGTTCTGTTTGCGGCCGTACTGGTAATGCTCGAAGTAGGATTCGTTGGTGCCCATCACCCGGTAACCGCGATGGGAATCGCCGAGGGAAATCGGAATCGCCCATTTCACCTGGGGGTTGGCGGCGAAGTGCTCGTAGCTGTCCCAGCGGATGTTATTGGTGGCGTTGCCGATGCGAAACACCGAGTACAGCAGCAGGTTCACCGAGCCCGAGCGCGCCCCGACGATCAGATCGGTGCCGCTGATGGTACTGGCGAAGCTGTTGCGCGCTTCAACGCGCACGCGCTCCACCGCCAGCAACAGGCAGACGGAAAGCGCGATGGCGAAGGCGGTGAGGATCGCGGTAAAGCGGCGGTTGGCCAGGCTGGCCATGGCCAGACGAAACAAATACATCTCAAACCTCTGCGGGCGTGGCGGCGCGATTGAGTTCGGCCAGCGACAGGTTGCGGTCGAACAGCGGGGCCAGGCTTTGGTCGTGGCTGACAAACAACAGGCTGGCGCCCGCTTCGCGGCATTCGGCGAACAGCAGCTGAATGAATGCTTCGCGGGCGTCGTAGTCGAGGGCCGAGGTGGGCTCGTCGGCGATCACCAGTTCCGGTTGACCGATCAGCGCACGGGCGGCGGCCACCCGTTGTTGCTGGCCGATGGACAGCGCGTCGGCACGGCGCTCGAGCAAGTCCGGGTCGTTCAGACCCAGGTGCGCGAGCAAGGCCGCTGCGGCCTGGTCGACGCTGCCGTGACGCTGGGCCGCGCGCCGGGCCCGCAGCTTGGAAAAGTGACAAGGCAGCTCGACGTTTTCACGTACCGACAAAAACGGCAGCAGGTTGAACTGCTGGAAGATGTAGCCGGTGTGGTCCACACGAAAACGGTCGCGTGCACCGGCAGACAGTTCGGTCAGCTCCTGGCCGAGCAGGCGGATACTGCCTCGGCTGGGTTTGTGCACACCGCCAAGCAACCCGAGCAAGGTGGTTTTGCCACTGCCGCTGGGGCCCTTGAGGAACAGGGTTTGCCCCGGCTCCAGGCGGAACGCGGGGATGTCCAGCAACTGGGGGTGACCGGGCCAGTTGAAGCCCAGGTCGGACAGTTCGATCAATGCAGGGGTCATGTGAACTCAGAACTTCAGGGTGGCTGCAGTGGCGGTCGCGTCAGCACCTTGCTGGCCGCTCGGGCCGATCAGTTGTACCTGAATTTTCCGGGTGGCGGGGAAGGTCTTGAATACTTGGCTCAGATCCAGGTTGCTCAGTGCCTCTGGCTTGGCGCAGGTGAACTGGTAGTGGGCATGGATTTCGCTGTGGTCATGATGATGCTCATGGGCGGCAGCGCCTTTGCCGTCGGTGGCGTGGTCATTGTCATCGTCATCGTCATCGTCATCATCGTGATCGGCTTCGGGCTTGTCACCGAACAGCGGGCTGTTGAGTTCCTGGGTGCTGACGACGCAACCGGCGGCCTTGGGTACGTTGAACAGCGCCAGCGGACTTTCCAGCTGTTTGCGCGCGGCGGCGACTTTGGCTTTGTCGGCGGCACTGGTCGCGACGTGTTCGAAACCCACCAGGTTCATCGCCGGGCTGTCCAGCTCAAGCTCCAGGCTCTGGCCGTCCAGCACTGCATTGAGACGGCCCACACCGTGTTCGTGAGCGCCGAGGCTGCCATGCTCATGATCGTGATCTTCATGGGCGTGAGCGACAGCCAGAGGCAGCAGGGCAAACGGCAAAGCAAGCAGCAGACGGCGCATGACAGGACTCCACAGATGAAAGTTTTGTTATGTGATCTTATAACAATAGTGCCGAGAGTTTGACCGTCCGCTTGGCGTTGCGCAAGCTGCATGGGAGCATGTCCGTCAGAAAAATGCGGGAGTAAAGACGATGTTGCGAATTCGTGGAACCGTCGGCGACCTGCCGGTGGACTTGACCCTGGAACTGGACGACGGCGATTGGGCGCGGCTGGGCGCACACTTGCAGGCCGCCCCGGTGCCGGCCGAGTCGACGGCGGTACCGGTCAGGCAAAGTGAGGATCTATGGCAGAACGCCCAGGATCTGTTGCGCAACGCCGGGCAGCTCAGCGGCCTGGAATTGCTCGATCAACTGGAAGGGTTGGCCGGCGATGCCGCCGCGGGCAAGCGCCTGCTGGTGCGCCTGCGCCACAGCGCCAAAGTGAAAGTGACCAGCGGCGCAGACACGCCGCTGTACACCTGGATCGACGCTTCGTAGGAGCGAGCTCGCTCGCGAAAAACGCATAGGCGCCGCGTTCATTCAGGATGCCCGCGTTATCGTTGACGGCCTTCGCGAGCAAGCTCGCTCCTACAGGGTGAGGGTCAGTACAGCGCGGCAAACAATTTGCGGCGATACACCGTGACCAGCGGGTGATCGTTGCCCAGCAGTTCGAACACCTGCAGCAAGGTCTTGTGTGGCAAGCCTTCGCTGTAGCTGCGATTGCGCACGAACAGCTTGAGCAGGCCTTCCAGGGCGGCGTCGTATTGCTGGCGCGCCAGTTGTTGAATGCTCAACTGATAGGCCGCTTCGTCATCCTGCGGGTTCTGCGCCAGGCGGCTTTTCAGGTCGGCGCTGTCCGGCAGGTCGGCAGCCTGGCGCAGGAAGGTGATTTGCGCCTTGGCCCCGGCGAGGGCGGCCTTGTGCTCATCGCCTTTTACGGCGTCCAGCACGGTTTGGGCTTCATCCAGTTCACCGCGCTCGGCCAGGCAACGCGCGTACAGGATCAGCGCGGCGGCGTTGGTGTTGTCTTCGCCCAGCAGCGCAACCAACATGGCCTCGGCATCGCTGATGCGGCCCTCGGCAAACAACGCTTGTGCCTGCTCCAGCGGATCGGCCGCAGCCGGTGGCGGCATCTGCACATGGGGCTCGAGCATCGCCCGCACCGCCGACTCCGGCTGCGCCCCGGCAAACCCATCCACCGGCTGACCGTCCTTGAACAACACCACCGTCGGCAGGCTCTGGATACCGAAACGCGCAACGATGTCCTGCTCGGCTTCGCAATCGACCTTGGCCAGCAGCAACTCACCGCGATAACTCTCGGCAATCTGCGCCAGCATCGGCATCAGCGCCTTGCACGGCGCGCACCACTCGGCCCAGAAGTCCACCAGCACAGGTTTTTCGAAAGAGTTCTGAATCACTGCCTGCTCGAAGTTGGCGGCAGTGACGTCGAAGATGTACGGCGTGGGCTCACTCATGAGGCGTCTCGAATAAAGCGGGAATGGGGGCAACTATAAGGGCTGGCGCTGGCTATCGGAAGCCGTATGGGGATTAGTGTTCAGGCGCATGCCAAAACGGATCGAGGTACCAGTCTTGAGGAAAACCCATTGCTTTGAGACTGACCTCGGGAAATTCACGGATAAGCACATGCAGGCTGTGGCCCCAGGGAGTCTGTGGACTCACTTGGCGCATCAGATGATTGAGCATGCAAAGAACCGCGAACATTCGACTATGTGGCCCTGGTTCAAGCAAATGTCCGGGCCATGCAAAGGTGGCCTTCCTGGGTAATTCGGGTCGAACACCCAATTGCCGGTTCCACATTCGCGAATGGTGGGCGCACATATTTCGGATGGTGGTCAGCGTGTGCAGCCAGGACTGCATCAGTGGCGCCGGGAGCAGCAAGCGCTTGGCGACGGCTTTTTTATCGGCGTCCCTGGCCAAGCCTTTGTACAGGTGGGACAGGTCCCCCAGCGTAAGTTCTTCGAGCATCGCCCAGCCAGGCATCAGCGTTGGGTGGTCATAGGTCGCGGGGTAATGGCGGGCGTAGCTCTCTTTTGACCGTTGGCGTTTGAGCAGCGCCTTTCTCGCATCGCTCGCGTGCGACCTGTCGATCCGGTCACATTCGCGCATGTACTCACGCGTTGCCGTGTCTTGTTTGCCGCAGAGTGTTGTCAGCAGGCGCTGATGATCAAAGGTGGGGTGAAACAGCAGCGGGTTGGTATACCAATGACTGCCATGCGTGGGTCCCATGTGGTTGCTGATAACGCAACGCGAGGCAATTTCGACGCGTTCGATGGCATCCATAGTCAGTAAACGAAGCCGCCGGTCGAAGTCGTAAAGGCGGGTCAACTGACCAAACTGGCTGCCTTCACGAAAGCGATGATCGATATCTTCCGGCTGCTGGAAGGGTCGCATATAAGGGCTAAGTCGAAAGAAACTGACGGCCTGCAGGAAGCGCTCAGCGCGAGCTTCATTGTGAATGATCAGTCCGCGTAGCTTGAGCAGTTCCAGTTGAGCGGGAACATCTATGGCTGGCTTGCTGAATGACCTCATGCCCCAAAAGCGCCGGGCATAAAAAACCCGCACAATTTGTGCTTGGTTACTGAAGTAACCAGAGGCATGGCGGGTGTATTAGCGCAAAGGTTAGGCAGATGCCCAGCGTTTGGCAAGGCCTGCGCTTCGTTGGACATCAGTGAGTTTGAATACGAAGACATTGCAGTCGATTGCCAGAGCTGCGGGCGAGGACTGGCATTTTCCATACCGCGGCTTTTCTTGTCTCAATCAATATATTGCCGGGAATTTGTAACGTGGACGGTTATCGCCGCGAATGGTACAGGCTCACCTTGCGAAACTCCCACGGCTCGGCCAGGTCCGGCAGGGTCAGCGCCTCGAGGATGTCCAGCCGCTGATAATCCGGATGATGGAAGTCGCGCACCCGCGAGTCCGCCACCAGCGCTTCGCGGGCTCGGGTCAGGAACTGATCCAGCAGTGGCAGGTTGGCGCGATCGTAAAGCACGTCGGCCACCAGGATCAGGTCGAAACGATCGGCCTCTGCAAAGAAGTCGGTTGAATAACCCAGCTGCACGTCGTTGAGTTCGGCATTTGCCCGGCAAGCCGCCAGTGCCAGCGGATCAAGGTCGCACGCCACCACCTCCAAGGCCCCCGCCTTGGCGGCCGCAATCGCGGCCACGCCGGAACCGGCGCCGAAATCCAGCACGCGCTTGCCCGCTACCCACGCCGGGTTCGCCGCCAGATAGCGCGCCAGCGCCAGGCCGCTGGCCCAGCAGAAGCTCCAGTAGGGAGGCTCATGTAGGATGCGCCGGGTTTCTTCCTGGCTGAAGGCACGGTCCATATTGTCGGCGTCGAGCAACCACAACCACAGCTCGGTGCCCGGCAGCGGGCAGGGCACCAGGTGTGCGTCGCCAATCAGTTCGCTCAGGGCGCGTTGCAGGTGCAGCGGTGGTGTCATGGCGCCTTGACGAGTTGCAGGGGACCGGTGGTCTGGGTAATCGCCTGGGTAATGCGCACGGCGGGCAGGTGCAGGATCAACTGGCCGGACTGGCTGGCGCGACCGCGCAATTCAACTCGCGCACCGGCCGGGAACGCTTCGGGGTTGAAGCGCAGGCGAAAGGCCAGGGGCTTGCCGTTGCCGGTCAATACGCTGCTGGCGAGCAGTTGCTGCGGGCGCGAGCGCTCGTCGATCACCAGCAGCGCCAACTCGACTTCGGCGCCGGCCGGCACATTGGTCAGGTTGCCGCTGATTTCCCGCTGGTAGGCGGGCAGGGGGCCGAGGTCTTCGATGCCGGGGACTTTTTTCTCTTGTGCCGGCGTTGGCTGAGGTGCGGCCGGCTTGGGGGCTTCGCTGCTGCAGGCGACCAGAAAACTGAACAGGCTGAGTAGAACGAGTGGTCGTAACTGCATGTACGGCTCCAGAAAGGACAAAATCCGTGGCTTAAAAAATAGAAACATATAAGCCTGCCTATATACCGTAAAGGCTATGGCTTGTCTTGCGACGGGGATGCGCTACCATGGCCCTCCCTATTATTTGTTGCCTGCCAACCATGCACTGTCCCTTCTGCGGTGCCAACGACACCAAGGTCATTGACTCGCGTCTGGTCGCCGAGGGCGATCAAGTGCGTCGCCGGCGCGAATGCCTGGCCTCTGGCTGCGGTGAACGTTTCACCACCTTCGAAACCGCCGAACTGGTATTGCCGCGCCTGATCAAGTCCGACGGCAGCCGCCAGCCCTTCGACGAAGAAAAACTGCGCGCGGGTATGCAGCGCGCCCTGGAAAAACGCCCGGTGAGTGTCGAGCGTCTGGAGGCGGCGCTGGCGCATATTAAGCACAAGCTGCGCGCGACCGGCGAGCGCGAGGTCAAGAGCCTCGTGGTCGGCGAACTGGTGATGGGCGAGCTGCAAAAGCTCGACGAAGTCGCCTATATCCGTTTTGCCTCGGTGTACCGACGCTTCCAGGACCTCAATGAGTTCCGCGAAGAGATCGACCGCCTGGCCCGTGAGCCCTCCAAACAATGACGTCTGAACAGGCAGTCCTCGACGCCCACTACATGGCGCGCGCCCTCGAATTGGCACGCAAGGGCCTGTACACCACCCACCCCAACCCACGGGTAGGCTGCGTGATTGTGCGTGACGGGCAGATTGTCGGCGAAGGCTGGCACGAACGCACCGGCGAGCCCCATGCCGAACCCAACGCCTTGCGCGCCGCCGGTGACAAGGCCCGTGGCGCTACGGTCTACGTCACCCTCGAACCCTGCAGCCACCATGGCCGTACGCCGCCGTGCGCCGATGCGCTGGTGACAGCCGGTGTGGCGCGCGTGGTGGCCGGCATGCAGGACCCCAACCCGGAAGTGGCCGGGCGCGGCATGCAGCGCCTGGCCCAGGCCGGCATCGAGGTTCGCAGCGGCGTGCTGGAAGCTCAAGCGCGTGCGCTGAACCCGGGCTTTCTCAAGCGTATGGAACACGGCCTGCCATTTGTGCGGGTCAAGTTGGCGATGAGCCTGGACGGACGCACCGCGATGGCCAGCGGCGAAAGCCAATGGATTACCGGCCCTGCCGCCCGTGCCGCCGTGCAGCGCCTGCGCGCCGAAGCGAGCGTGGTACTGACCGGCGCCGATACGGTACTGGCCGACGGCGCCCGCCTGACCGTGCGCGCCGCCGAGCTGGGCCTGGATGCAGAAACCACCGCCCTGGCCATGTCGCGCCCGCCGTTGCGCGTGTTGATCGACGGCCGTCTGCGGGTGCCGCTCGATGCGCCGTTCTTCAAGGCGGGCCCGGCTTTGGTCATCACCTGCGTAACCCCGGAAAACCAGTTCCCCCGTGGCCCCGAGTGCCTGGTGGTACCGGGTGTGGAGGGCCAGGTCGACCTGCGATCGGCGCTGGTGGCGCTTGCCAACCGTGGCGTCAACGAAGTGCTGGTGGAAGCCGGCCCGAGCCTGGCGGGCGCGTTTGCCCAGCAGGGGCTGGTCGACGAGTACGTGATTTTCGTCGCCGGCAAGTTCCTCGGTTCCGCTGCCCGACCCTTGCTGGACTGGCCGCTTGAGAAGCTGGCCGACGCTCCCCACCTCAAGATCACTGACATGCGTGCCGTGGGCGACGACTGGCGAGTCACTGCCATTCCCGTGCCTGCGGCGAGCGTATAATTCCCGGCCCGCGCTTGAGCGTCAGGCCCCCGTTTTCAGGAGAACGACATGTTCACCGGCATTATCGAGTCCATCGGCAGCATCCGTGCAATGACCCCCAAAGGCGGCGATATTCGCCTGCTGGTTGAAACCGGCAAGCTGGATCTGGGCGACGTCAAGCTGGGCGACAGCATCGCCGTCAGCGGTGTGTGCCTGACCGTCGTCGAGTTGCCGGGCAACGGCTTCGCTGCCGATGTGAGCCGCGAGACCCTGGACTGCACCGCGATGAACGATCTTGCGGCCGGCAGCCCGGTCAACCTGGAAAAAGCCCTGACGCCGACCACGCGCCTGGGCGGCCACTTGGTCAGCGGGCATGTCGACGGCGTCGGCGAAGTCGTGGCCCGCAGCGAGAACGCGCGCGCCGTGGAGTTTCGTATCCGCGCGCCGAAAGAGCTGGCCAAGTACATCGCCCATAAAGGCTCGATCACCGTCGACGGCACCAGCCTGACCGTGAACGCCGTGAATGGCGCCGAATTCGAACTGACCATCATTCCCCACACCCTCAGCGAAACCATCATGGCCTCCTACCAGCCAGGCCGGCGGGTGAACCTGGAAGTGGACTTGCTTGCCCGTTACCTGGAGCGCCTGCTGCTGGGCGAAAAGGCCGCAGAGCCTGCATCAGGCACCATCACCGAAAGTTTTCTGGCCGCTAACGGCTACCTGAAATCCTGACCAAGGGGGTGCCGCGTGGCGCTCAATAGCATCGAAGAACTGGTTGAAGACATCCGCCAAGGCAAGATGGTCATCCTGATGGATGACGAAGATCGCGAGAACGAAGGCGACATCATCATGGCCGCCGAGGCGTGCAAGGCCGAGCACATCAACTTCATGGCCAAGCACGCCCGTGGGTTGATCTGCATGCCCATGAGCCGTGAACGCTGCGAATTGCTCAAGCTGCCGTTGATGGCGCCGCGTAATGGCTCGGGCTTCGGCACCAAGTTCACCGTATCGATTGAAGCCACCACCGGCGTCACCACCGGCATCTCCGCCGCCGACCGTGCGCGCACCGTGCAGGCCGCTGCTGCGAAAGACGCCAAGGCCGAAGACATCGTCAGCCCCGGCCACATCTTCCCGCTGATGGCCCAGCCGGGCGGCACCCTGGCGCGCGCCGGTCATACCGAAGCTGCCTGCGACCTGGCGCGCATGGCCGGTTTCGAGCCGAGCGGGGTGATCTGCGAGGTGATGAACGACGACGGCACCATGGCCCGTCGCAGTGAACTCGAAGCGTTTGCCGCCGAGCACAACCTCAAGATCGGCACCATTGCCGACCTGATTCACTACCGCATGATCCACGAACGTACCGTTCAGCGGATTGCCGAGCAGCCGCTGGACAGCGAACTGGGCCAGTTCAATCTGGTGACCTACCGTGATTCAGTGGAAGGCGACGTGCACATGGCGCTGACCCTGGGCACCATTTGCGCCGAAGAGCCGACCCTGGTGCGGGTGCACAACATGGACCCGCTGCGCGACCTGCTGATGGTCAAGCAGCCCGGCCGCTGGAGCCTGCGCGCGGCCATGGCTGCGGTTTCCGAGGCGGGCAGTGGCGTGGTGCTGTTGCTTGGCCACCCGCTGGATGGCGATGTACTGCTGGCGCATATCCGCGAAACGGCCGACCACGTGCCGGTGAAAAAACCGACCACCTACAGCATCGTCGGCGCCGGTTCGCAGATCCTGCGCGACCTCGGTGTGCGCAAAATGCGCTTGATGAGCGCACCGATGAAATTTAATGCGATATCCGGTTTCGATCTGGAAGTTGTAGAATACGTGCCCTCCGAATAAAGGCCGGCGATTGCTGCCCCTTGTTCGCGGTTAAATCATCACTGAGGGACGCACTTTTCGCGTCCCGGCTCTTTAAGAGATTTGTCGAATGACCCTGAAGACCATCGAAGGTACCTTCATCGCCCCCAAAGGCCGCTATGCCCTGGTGGTTGGCCGCTTCAACAGCTTCGTGGTTGAAAGCCTGGTAAGCGGTGCCGTTGACGCCCTGGTTCGCCACGGTGTGAGCGAGAGCGACATCACCATTATCCGTGCCCCTGGCGCCTTCGAAATTCCACTGGTTGCGCAAAAGGTTGCCCAGCAGGGTGAATACGCGGCAATCATCGCCCTGGGCGCGGTCATTCGTGGCGGTACCCCGCACTTCGAATACGTGGCCGGCGAATGCACCAAGGGCCTGGCCCAGGTGTCCATGGAGTTCGGCGTGCCCGTCGCTTTCGGCGTGCTGACCGTTGACTCCATCGAGCAAGCCATCGAGCGCTCCGGCACCAAGGCCGGTAACAAAGGCGCTGAAGCTGCCCTGTCCGCCCTGGAAATGGTCAGCCTGCTGTCGCAGTTGGAGGCCAAGTGATTTCCGACGAAAGCGATCGTTTCAACCCACGCGACGAGCGTCCAGCCGACGCCGGCAAGCCTTCGAAAAGCGAAAAGCGTCGTGCTGCGCGCCAACTGGCCACCCAGGCGCTGTACCAGCGCCACATGGCCGGCACTGCGCTGAACGAAATCGAAGCGCAATTTCGCGTCGATAACGATTTCACCTTCGCCGACCAGAGCTACTTCCACGACATCCTGCACGGTGTTCCGGCCAACCTGGACGAGATCGACAAGGCCTTGGCGCCCTGCCTGGACCTGACCCTCGAAGAGCTGGACCCGGTTGAACTGGCCGTGCTGCGCCTGTCCACCTGGGAACTGCTCAAGCGCGTCGACGTGCCGTACCGCGTGGTGATCAACGAAGGCATCGAACTGGCGAAAGTCTACGGTTCGACCGACGGCCACAAGTTCGTCAATGGCGTGCTCGACAAGCTGGCCCCGCGCCTGCGGGAAGCCGAAGTGAAGGAACACAAGCGCTAAGTCGCGCTTGGGGCCTTGATGGGTGAGTTCGAGCTGATCCGCAACTATTTCGCCGCCGCGCCCTGCGCGCAAGGCGGCGAAGGCATTGCCCTGGGGATCGGCGACGACTGCGCCTTGCTGGCGCTCCCCGCCGGGGAGCAACTGGCAGTCTCCACTGACACCTTAGTGGCCGGCGTACACTTTGCCGACCCGTGTGACCCGTTCCTGCTCGGCCAGCGCTCGCTGGCCGTGGCGGTGAGCGACCTGGCTGCCATGGGCGCCCATCCCCTCGCGTTTACCCTCGCCCTGACCACGCCGACCGTCGATGCCGACTGGTTGCAACGCTATGCCCAGGGTTTGAACGCCATGGCGCAACGCTGCGGCGTGGGCCTGGTGGGCGGCGATACCACGCGCGGGCCGCTGAGCCTGACCTTGACCGTGTTCGGACGCGTGCCCGCCGGGCTGGCCTTGACGCGCGGCGGTGCACGGCCCGGTGATCTGCTGTGTGTCGGTGGCGAATTGGGCAACGCGGCCGGGGCCTTGCCGCTGGTGTTGGGCCAGCGCAGCGCGCAGGCGGCCATCGCAGAACCGCTGCTCGCCCACTACTGGTCACCGCAACCACAACTGGCCCTGGGGCTGGCGCTGCGTGGCAAAGCGACGTCAGCCATGGATATCTCCGACGGGCTGCTGGCCGATTGCGGGCATATCGCCAGGGCATCGGCTGTCAGCCTGTTGATCGAGCGCGACACCTTGCCGTTGTCGGCGGCGTTGCTGGCGTTTGTCGGTCGCGACGAGGCGCACGTAGCCGCGTTGAGCGGCGGCGATGACTATGTGTTGGTGTTCACCTTGCCGCCGGCCGAACTGGCGCCGTTGCGGGCGGGCGGCTGGCCGGTCCATGTAATCGGTCGGGTCCAAGCGGGGCAGGGCGTGACACTGCTCGACGCCAACGGACAAGACATCACTCCGGCCGTGCACGGCTATCAGCATTTTCATCAGCTGCCGTAGTCGGCGCTGCTGCGTTACCCTTCATATGAATATCTCCACGTAGGAAGTCATCCTTATGAGTGTGCGCTGCTGGCTGCTGATCATGCTGTGCGTCATGACCCCTGCGCTTGAGGCGGACGAAGCCCGGTTGCCCGGCAAGATCGTCCTGGCCAGCGAGGAGTGGAGCAACTACACCAACAGGGATGGCAGCGGCCTGGCCTGGGACGTGTTACGCCAGGTGTTCGAACCGGCCGGCGTCGCCCTGCAAGTCCGCAGCGCGCCCTATACCCGCTCGGTCGGCCTGGCCCAGCGTGGCGAGGTGGACGGTTGGGTCGGTTCCTACCGCGACGAAGCCGAGCACGTGCTTTATCCGCACTGGCACTTTGACTCCGATCATATCTACGCCCTCGGTCTGGCAACGATGCCCACGCCGAGCCTGGCGACGCTCGGTGATTACCGCCTGGCCTGGGTGCGTGGCTACAAATACGAGAAATACCTGCCGAACGTGCGTCGGTTCAACCAGGTCGAGCGCCGCGACGGTATCCTGTCGATGCTGCAGCATGGCCATGCAGACCTCTACATCGAGTCGCTCACCGAAGCCGAGTATGTGCTCAGTCAAGCCGACGATCCGTCGCGGTTCACACTCACCCACCTCACGGAACTGCCGCTCTACGTGGGCTTTGCCGATAACGAACGTGGGCGTGCACTGAGAACCTTGTACGACCAGCGCATGGCCGTGCTGGTGAAAACCGGCGACTTGAAGCCGATTTTTCAACGCTGGAAGCAGCCGTATCCGTTCTGACCTGCATAGAACCAAGCCGAAGGCCAATCGAACCTATTGATCTTTATCAGCGATCATTCAGCTTAAGCGTCTGTAGGAACAGGCTGTTACAATGGCCGCCTCTGTGAAATCTGAAATCAGGAGCACACGGTGCCCGTCGTTTTCGTCGCCGCTTCCAAGCTGCCTACTCCCTTTGCCACGTTCACCATGCATGGCTTTCTCGAAGAAGCCACCGGGCGCGAGCACGTTGTGCTCAGCCTGGGCGATATCGCTGATGGTGCGCCGGTGCTGGGCCGCGTGCATTCCGAATGCCTGACCGGCGACGCGCTGTTCAGCCAGCGCTGCGACTGCGGTTCGCAATTGGAAGCTGCGCTGCAGGCTATCGCTCGCGAGGGCCGTGGCGTGCTGCTGTATTTGCGTCAGGAAGGCCGTGGCATTGGCCTTTTGAACAAGATCCGCGCCTATGAATTGCAGGATGGCGGTGCCGACACCGTGGAAGCCAACGAGCGCCTGGGCTTCGCTGCCGACCAGCGTGACTACGCCATCTGCCTGCCGATGCTTGAGCATCTGGGCGTGAAGTCGCTGCGCCTGATGACCAACAACCCGCGCAAGGTCAAAGCCTTGACCGAAATGGGCATCACCGTGGCCGAGCGTGTGCCGCTGCACACCGGGCACAACCCGCACAACAAACTGTACCTGGCCACCAAAGCCAGCAAGCTCGACCACATGATGGGCAACGAGCATCAGGGCGAGGTCGACCGCGCGTGACCCGCGGCCAGGTGAAACGGCGACTGTCCTTCAACTGGTGGCAGTACCTGGCCCTGGCATTGCTCCCGTTGTTTGTGATCAACCTGGTGTTCGGCCGCGCCGAGTCCTTGCTTCCCGTACTGGCCATGCCGTTGTTTATCGCCGGCGTGGCCTCGATGTTTCTCAGCCTGCGTTATTTTCACGGCTATAAACATGCGTTGATCGCCACCTCCAAGGCCCTCGATACTGCCGAAGAACCTGCCGCCTGGATCACCCTGGCGGCGCGTCGACGTACAGCCTTGCTGGTGGCTGCGCTGCCGGCCTGGATCGGTGCGTTGGCGGTGTTCGTCGGTCTGGAAGCGGTGCCGCTGTGCTTGCTGGCGCTGTCGACGACGGTGCTGTTTTACCTCTATCGCATTCCGCGCCAATTGGGATGAAACGCTACTGGCTGGCGTTGTTGCTCGGGTTCAGCGTTCAGGTGTTGGCGGTCGAGCGCGTTGTCAGTCTGGCGCCGTCGCTTTCTGAAATCGTCGTCGAACTGGGCGCTGCCGATCTCTTGGTGGGTGTGCTCGATGGCGGCGAGCGGCCGTCGGCCCTTGCGCAGGTGCCATCGGTCGGGCGTTACGGCCAGTTGGACATGGAGCGCTTGCTCAGCCTCAATCCCGACCTGATCCTGCTCTGGCCCGGCAGCGTCGGCCCGGCTCAGCGCGAGCAATTGCAGCGCCTGAATATCCCGGTGTACGTTGCCGAACCCCATGACCTTGAACAATTGACCCGTCAGGTCCAGGCCATTGCCGAGCAATTGGGGCGTGCCGACGCCGGCCTGGCCTTGGCCGATCAACTGCGCCAGCGCCTCGCCGAACTGCGCCAGCGTTATCGGCGCGCCGAGCCGTTGCGCGTGTTTTACCAGGTTTGGAACCAGCCGCTGTACACCGTGGGCGGCGAGCAGATCATCAGTGATGCGTTGAAGGTGTGCGGGGCGCGCAATGTGTTCGACGACCTCACGCTGCCGGCGCCCCAAGTCAGTATCGAGTCAGTGTTGCAGCGTGATCCGCAGCTGATCCTGGTGGGCGATCAGGCGCAGCGGGAGGCCTGGAAGGTCTGGCCGAGCCTGTTCGAGCGCGTGCGGTTGGTACCGGACAAGGGCCTGGAGCGGCCCAGTGGGCAGATGCTGGAAGCGGTGGCGCGGTTGTGTCAGGTGATTGCGCCTAGCCTCTGACATCGCTATGGCAGGCCAGCTCTCACAGGGGAATGCATTTCAAATGTGGGAGGGGGCTTGCCCCCGATGGCGGCCTCGGGGCCGACCAGGATGCTGGATTGGACCGAGTACATATCCGTTTCTGCGGTAACGGCTGCTATGGGTTCCGCTTTTACAGCGGCTCACTTTTGAA
>NZ_CVTN01000088.1:0-8070 GCF_900004915.1 Pseudomonas sp. 31 R 17 | reverse complement strand
CCGGCGTCCTGCCGGGTTACCCACGGATTCAAGCCTGCGTTCGGCCAGCGTGGTTTAACGGGGCGCCTGAGATCAAAAGCAGATCAAGATCAAGGGCGGCTCGCTTCGCATCGTGGTTACGGTTGGGGGGACTGGTATTGTGTTGGCAGCATGCTGCGATGACGCCGGTTCAGGCAACTCAAATCTCGGGTGTCCAGGTTACCCCGAGCATCCACGTCCGGGCTGCTTCGCGATAATTCTGATACCCCTCGAGGTAGCTGTACTTCGCCCGCGCGTAAGACTTGTCCAGCACATTATCGACCTTAAGCGATAACGAAACCTCGCGGTTCAACGCCCAACTGCTTCGCAGCCCCAGCAAGGCATAGCCGCCCAGGCGATTACGATTGGCTTCGTCATCGTAGCTGCTGCTGATCGCCTGCCAGCTCGCGCCCACACCGACCTTATCGAACTGCCGATCCAGGTCCAGGTTCAAGGTGCGCCGTGCGCGGCGCGCCAGGGTATGGCCGCTGTCGCGGTCACGCGGGTCGATCAACGACACGCCCAGGTTGCCTTGCCAGCCAAACAACTCCTGCTTGAGCGCCGCTTCAACACCATTGATTCGCGCCGATGCCACGTTCTGCGGCTTGCCACCGTCGAGGATGATCGCATCGCTCAGGTCGGTGCGGTACAGCGAGGCTTCCAGGCGTGTGCTGTCCGCCAGTTGGCTGCGCCATTGCACCTCGTAGCTTTTTGACGTCTCAGGCTGCAGGTTGGGGTTGCTGTATTGCGTGTCGGGGTAATAGAGATCGTTGAAGGTCGGTGCGCGAAAGCCTTCGCTGTAGCTGAGCAATACGTCGTTGTCAGGGTTGATCGGCACTGTCAGCGTGCCGCTCCAGCTGTTCTGGCCGCCGAACTGCTGGTTCTGGTCGCGGCGCAGGCCCAGTTCGGTGGAAAACCATTCACCGTGAAAGTGATGCTGTACGAAGGCGGCACGGTTCCAGCGACTGTCTTCGGTAAACGCGGTGGAACCGTGGAAGCGGTCTTCGTACCAGTCGCCACCGACGATCAGGCTGTTGCGCTCGTTCAGCGTCAGGTCGTTCTGCCAGTTGACCGAGTCGCGGTAGGTATTGAACACGCTGAAATCATCGCTGAGGGTGTCGCGCTTGGTGTCGCGGTTTTCGCTGTGGCCCAGCTCCAGGCGCGACTGCCAGCCTTCGCTGAGGGTGGCGTCGACATAGCCGCTGGCACTGCTGACGGTGTAATCGGTGTAGGGTTTCTGGCCGAAGCTTTGCCCGGTGGCGAAGTCGTAGCGCCCGAAGCTGTTGTCGTACTCCGACTTGCCGCGGTTATCCAAAAGGTTGAAGCCCAGCTCCAGCGCATCGCTGAACGAGTGGCTGAGGTTCAGGCTCAGGGACTGGTTGCGGTAGGCGTCGTGGTCGCCATCGCTGGGAAACGACTGATGGGTCGAGTTGATACCGGCCGTTTCATCCAGGCTGGCGCCCAGGTTGAAGCGCGTCTGTTCATCGCCGCCCGACAGGCCGACGCTGCGCTCCCAGGTCCGGTGGCTGCCAAAGCCCAGCTTCACCCGAGGTTGCAGGCCTTGCTCGGCGTTGCGTCGGGTAAATACCTGGATCACCCCGCCGATCGCATCGCTGCCGTAAATCACCGAACGTGAGCCGCGCAGCACTTCCACGCGCTCAATCTGGTCGACGTTGAGGTATTGCAGACCGCTGTCGCCGGAGGTGGTATTGGCGATGCGCTGGCCGTCCACCAGCACCAGACTCTGCGCCGATTTTGTACCGCGAATGTAGATGCCCGGCAGACTGCCACGTCCACCGGTGGGCGCCACTTGTACCCCGGGCACGCGGCTGAGCAGGTCGGTAACGCTGTCGGGCTGCAGGCGGTCGATATCGGCGCGGGTGAAGACGGTGTTGGCGGCGCTGCTGTCGTTACGTGCCTGCACCTGGCGGTTGGCGCTGATGACCACGTCGGAGAGTTTCAAGGCCTGATCGCGGGTGTCGGCGAGCAGATCGGCGCAGGGTAGCAGCAGCAGGGCAAGGCTCAGGCGTTTCATGGGCTGTCCATAGCGTTTGAAGGGGGTACACATCAAAATGTGGGAGGGGGCTTGCCCCCGATTGCAGTGTGTCAGTCAGAACATCTGGTACTGATACACCGCTATCGGGGGCAAGCCCCCTCCCACATTTAGTCCCGGTTTCTACAGGGCCAGAAGCGCCAAACGCTGGCGCACCGAGGCCTCGATACCGGCTTCATCCAACCCGCATTCAGCCAGCATCTGCGCCGGCTTGGCGTGTTCGACGTACATATCCGGCAAGCCCAGGTGCAGCACCGACTTGAGGATATTCTCCCGTGCCAGGAATTCACTGACCGCCGCACCGGCGCCGCCCATGATGGCGTTTTCTTCGACCGCCACCAGCAGTTCGTGACTACCGGCAATCTCGCGCACCAGGGCTTCATCCAGTGGTTTGACGAAGCGCATGTCGACCACGGTGGCATCGAGTTTCTCCGCGACTTTCAAGGCTTCGGCCAGTTGCACGCCGAACACCAGGAAGGCCGTCTTGCTGCCCTGGCGACGCAGGAGGCCCTTGCCGATTTCAATCGGCTCCAGGTCTTTCTCGATCACCGCATTCGGGCCATTGCCGCGCGGGTAGCGCACGGCAGCGGGGCCGTTGTACAGGTGGCCGGTGCTGAGCATCTTGCGCAATTCGTTCTCGTCGCTCGGCGTCATGACCAGCATGCCGGGGATGCAGCGCAGGTAGGACAGGTCGAAACTGCCCGCATGGGTCGGGCCGTCTTCGCCGACGAGGCCGGCGCGGTCGATGGCGAACAGTACGTCGAGGTTCTGCACCGCCACGTCATGCACCAACTGGTCATAACCGCGTTGCAGGAAGGTCGAGTAAATCGCGACCACCGGCTTGGCGCCTTCACATGCCATGCCCGCGGCGAACGTTACCGCGTGCTGCTCGGCAATCGCCACGTCGAAATAGCGCAGCGGGAAACGCTCGCTGAAGGTCACCAGGTCGGAGCCTTCCTTCATCGCCGGGGTAATGCCTACCAGGCGCGGGTCGGCGGCGGCCATGTCGCACAGCCATTCGCCGAACACGCCGGAATATTTCGGACCGCTGGCCTTTTTCGGCGCAGCGGCGGGGGCGTCCAGGGGCTCGAGCTTGGTGATCGCGTGGTAACCGATCGGGTCGACTTCCGCCGGGGCGAAGCCTTTGCCCTTCTTGGTGACGATATGCAGGAACTGCGGGCCCTTGAGGTCACGCATATTGCGCAGCGTGGCGATCAGGGTGGGCAGGTCATGGCCGTCGATCGGGCCGATGTAATTCCAGCCCAATTCTTCGAACAAGGTGCCGGGCACCAGCATGCCCTTGGCATATTCTTCGGTGCGACGGGCAATTTCCCACGCGCCGGGCAGACGCGACAGCACTTTCTTGCTGCCTTCGCGCATGCTGGCGTAGGTGCGGCTGGAGAGGATTTTCGCCAGGTAATTGGACAAACCACCGACATTGCGCGAAATCGACATGTCGTTGTCGTTGAGGATCACCAACATGTTGGCATCCACTTCCGGCGCATGGTTCAGCGCTTCGAAGGCCATGCCGGCGGTCAGCGCGCCATCACCGATCACCGCGATCGCCTTGCGCTCACTGCCTTGCAGGCGGGCGGCAATCGCCATGCCCAGCGCTGCACTGATGGAGGTGCTGGAGTGGCCGACGCCAAAGGTGTCGTACTCGCTCTCCGAACGGCGTGGAAAGGCGGCGATACCGTCCTTCTGGCGCAGGCTGGCCATGCGCTCGCGACGGCCGGTAAGGATTTTATGCGGATACGCCTGGTGGCCCACGTCCCACACCAGCCGGTCGTCCGGGGTGTCGAATACGTAGTGCAGGGCGATGGTCAGCTCGATCACGCCCAGCCCGGCACCGAAATGCCCACCGGTCTGGCCGACCGTGTAGAGCAATTCCAGGCGCAGTTCATCGGCCAGGGTTTCCAGCTCGGCTTCACCCAGTCGACGCAGGCCGTCCGGCGTGGCAGCGCGGTCGAGCAGGGGCGTGGACGGGCGCTTGCGGGGAATCTCTTGGAACGTCGTGGGCATCAGGCGAATCGTTATAGGTATAGAAGAGGCGGCAGTTTACCTCAAGCATTGCAAACTGCCCACGCGGAGGGGCGAACTTGGCCGATTTGCGGCGCTTATGGCCGCACGTGTCAGTGGCGACGTTCGACGATATACCGCGCCAGATCACGCAACGGCTCAGCCGCCGCGTCGAAAGGTCGCAGGGCGTCCAGGGCTTGATCGCGCAGCTCCAGGGCGTAGGCCTTGGCGGCCGCAAGCCCGAGCAGCGCAGGATAGGTCGGCTTGTCCCGCGCAATATCGGCGCCCTGGCGTTTGCCGAGGGTGGCGGTGTCGCTTTCCACGTCGAGGATATCGTCCTGCACCTGGAAGGCCAGGCCGACAGCCCGTGAATAGGTTTGCAGCGCCGCCAATTGCGCCGCTTCAGCCCGGCCGCTGGCCAGGGCGCCCAGTTGCACGGCGGCTTCGATCAGCGCGCCGGTCTTGTGACGATGCATGTGTTCCAGGGCTTGCTGATCCAGCTTGAGGCTGACCGAACCCATGTCGATCGCCTGCCCGCCGACCATACCGGCCGGGCCTGCGGCCAGGGCCAGGGTGGTGACCATGCGCAGGCGGGTCTCGGCGTTGACGCTGCTCAGCGCCGGGTCCAGCAATGCGCTGAACGCCAGGCTCTGCAGGCCATCACCGGCCAGGATCGCATAGGCTTCATCAAAGGCTTTATGGGTGGTCGGCTGGCCGCGACGCAGATCGTCGTCGTCCATCGCCGGCAGATCGTCATGTACCAGGGAATAGGCGTGAATCAGTTCTACCGCACAGGCTGCGCCATTGGCCTGCTCGGCAGGCGCACCCAGCGCTTCACACGCGGCATACGCCAGCAACGGGCGCACACGCTTGCCACCGTTCATCACGCTGTAGCGCATGGCCTCGTAAAGCCGCTTCATTTCCGGGCTCGGCGCAACAAACAAGGGCTCCAGCGCCGCATTTACCCGGGCTTGGCTACTGGCCTGATACGCATCGATCATTCGGGTTGTTCCGCATCGAAAGGTTCTTCGGCCAACTCCCCGTCGCGCTCAAGCAACACCTGCACTTTTTGCTCAGCCTGCGCCAACGCGCTCTGGCAGTCACGCGTCAGGCCGATGCCTTGCTCAAACGCCGTCAACGAGTCTTCCAGCGACAACTCGCCGTTCTCCAGACGCTCGACCAGGGTTTGCAGGTCGGCGAGGGATTGTTCGAAATCGAGTGCAACTTTTTTGCGGGCCATGGCGGCAATTCCGGTAGACGGTAAACCGGCGCGACACTAGCAGACATGGGGGATTGGGGCAAATGAGTGGGGCTGTTGCTCGTAGGTGGGATTGATCTGATAACACGTGCTGCGGCCGCCTCCGGGTAGGCCTATTAGCATTTTTTTATGGTAGGTCAGGTGCCGTGTGGCCAGATTCAGTGGGATGATCCATGAGGGAGCGCCTGGGTGAGCCGAATAGGGGGGCTATTCGGCTCATTTGATGAGCCGATTGTGCAGCAGATTTGGCTCATGGCTCCTGGCTCCCTTGGAGCAATTTCTCAGAGTTTAATAGGCAGCAGCGCGGCTGAAGCCGTGTTCACGTGTTTGTTGGGTATGGATGAATGGCGGTTTCGCTCAATTTCACAAAGCCGAGTTTCTTTGTCGTGAGCTCAATAAATTCAATGCTTTGGTCAGAAGAAACATTGTTTATTTATATTTTAATTTAAACTTGATAGATGGTTGTTGGTAGAGTGCAAATTTTTAAGCAATATAGGTTGGCTTTTCGCATAAGCTATATTCTTGCAAAATCAACGTCGCCCTCAAATGAAATACAGGCAATCCAATCAAGCTGTTTTTGAAGTATGTAAGTATGTTGGGGTATTTTTGAAAAAATTTGCAGTGATTGCATGAGGTCTCTGCATGTAATTGAATAGGCGTTGTCGGTTGCGTCGCCGATGAAAATTACATCGCGTGTAGTGGCTGCTTTTATTTTTTTCTCTAGCATCTCTAACGTAGGTCGTAATGAGGAGGGGCCGACATAGGTGTTTTCCTTAAATAGGCTCCAAGCTATTTGATTTCCGGAGAAAGGAACGGTTGCATTAATCTTTTCAACAATTAAGTCGTGTTCGACTTCTGCTGGGATATCGAATTCGATATTCAGCCGGTTGAGGTCTTTGACTATTTCTTCGTCAAGATAGCTCATTTTTTTGCAAACCTTTTTGTGAGTTGAAGTACAGTTTTTGACGTGCCCTCAAAAGTGTAGTGGGGGCCATTTTTTTTGTGAGTCCATACATTAATGTGAGCGCCATGCCTCTCGTCATATTCAACACGATAACCTGTCCTTGCATCAGTCGTTTGCATGCCGATGGGCTGACCTTTGCGCTCGCCAAATTTTCCTAGTTTTGTTTTTTTCGCCCGAAAGTCATTTTCCAGTAACCACTCAAGTGCTTTGTTCAATGCTTGCTCGTAGGTGGCGGAATGAGTTGAATTCCCTACCTTCGGCGGTCCTTCTCCATATCGAGGAGAGCTTTGGCTTTGCCGTCCTGGGCAATTGCCCCGCGTACACGCCAGACCCAGCGGATCAATCCACCCCGTAGGATTGAGCGTGTATAGGTACGCATTGATCCCTCCTGGCAACTTCACCGGATCGGGCGTCAGGTAACGACCAATATCCGGATTGTAGTAGCGATGCCGGTTGTAGTGCAGGCCACTTTCCTGGTCGAAGTACTGGCCTTGAAAACGTAGTGGGTTGTCGACTTTGCCGACGTCGAGGCGGCTGATTTCTCCGTAGGCGCGGTAGTGGGCGGACCAGGCGATTTCGCCGTCGGGGGTGGTGAGTTCCTGCGGTGTGCCGAGGTGGTCGAGTTGGTAGTAGTAGGGCTTTACGTCTTCCGGCCCGAAGCCTTCCAGCAGTGCCAGCGGGCGGAAGCTGTCGGATTCGTAGAGGTAGCTGCGATGGCGGTCGGCATGGTGTTCGGCGATCAGCTTGTCGCCTTGCCAGAAGAACTCCGTGGTTTTCTCTTCGATGGTTTTGCTGATGCGTCGACCAAACGGGTCATAGCGATAGCTCGCGGTTTGGCCGTTGGGCTTGGTGACGCCAATCAGCCGGTGCTGGCAGTCGTAGCGGTATTCGGTGACGAGTGAATGACCTTTGCCGCGCCGTTCTCTTATTAGATTTCCAAAAGCGTCATAGTCGTAATGGTGATCGCCTTGGATCATCAGGCGATTGCCAGCCACGATATCGGGGCCCGGCCTGTCTTGCATAAGCAAATTGCCGGCGGGGTTGTGGCCGAAACGCTCCTGTACGTCTTGCGAGTGATCGGCGCGGGTCAGGCGGTTTAGCGGGTCGTAGCGGTAACGGTGTTCGCCTTTGCGGGTGTCGAGCAGGCGGGTGAGGTTGCCGGCTTTGTCGTAGTCGTATTGGCGTTGGTAAAGGTGGTTTCCTTGCTGGGTGACGGCGTGGGCGTGCAGGCGGTTTTGGTCGTCGTAGTGGTAGTGGCTGAGCAGTTGGCCTTGTTGGCGTTGGTGTTCGCGACCTGCATGGAACAGGTGGGAGGTCAGCAGTGAGCCATTTAGCTCGACGGTGGCCAGGTGGCCGCCTTTGTCGTGGTTGAAGGTCAGACAGTTATTATCCGGCAGGCGTAAATGCTGAAGTTGGCCGCAGGCGTCATAGCCATAGCGCAAGGTGCCCCAGCCCTGATGTTCAGCAGTGAGACGGTTTTGTTTGTCGTACTCGTAGGCCAGCGCCCAGTGGCCGTCTTCGACGCTGAGGAGGTTGCCCTGGCGGTCGTAGGTGTAGTCGACCGTATTGCCATCGGGGAGGGTTTTTCTTACAAGACGACCGGCGTGGTCGCGCTCGTATTGGGTAACCAGCTGACTATCGTCGTCGCCGTGTTCGGTCTTTTCCAGCAGGTTGCCGTTGAGGTCGTAGGCGTAGGCGGTGCGTTGGCCGTCGAAGCCGGTTTCCTGTCGGATCAGGCCGTTGGGGTGGTAGTCCAGT